>NZ_JBSGIT010000003.1:0-284529 GCF_053605205.1 Gordonia sp. NPDC003950
ACCACGCTGAGCAACTCCACTACGCTCACATGCGCACCCTCAATCCGGAGGAGGCACTCACAACCTGAGCTCTCCGGAAATGCCGGGATGGATCATCCTCCGACGACGAACTGGACGTGCTCAATGTCGCAGAGCTCCCTGGGCTTTCGGCTGTTTCGGGCAGAGATGACCAGATCCAATTGAAACCCACCGCCGCTGCCGATGTGGCGATCGGTCTACGGTTGAGGAAGAGTCATACAGCTGGACGTCACGCTGGCGCAGTTGCGGTATGGGGCACTTGGGGGCGCGTCGGGAGGGACGCGGTGCTGGCCACCGGCGGCAGGGGAAGTGCGATTGGGCTGTGGAACGCCGTGACTGGTACCCACCGCGAGATCCAAACCGGGCACATCAATGGGGTGTTGTGGGGAGAGTGGGGCTGTGTCGGCGGAGAGATGGTGCTGGCAACCGGAGGTGGAGGCGGAACCACCCGATTGTGGAACCCTCGTTCCTGCAATGACATACAAGTCCTGCACGGCCACACAGGTGGTGTTCTCTGGGGAGCATGGGGCGTCGTCGGTAGGGACGCAATCTTGGCGACCGGGTCTACAGACGGAAGTGTTCGGCTGTGGAGCCCATGTGATGGCAAGGCGGTTCATGTGCTCAAGGGCCGGGGCAGCACTCCGCTGTGGGGAGCATGGGGGAGGTACGGACAGGCCGTTGTTCTCGCGGTCGGTGACGACGATGGACACATCGACATCTGGGACGCGACCACCGGTGGATCGGTAGATTCTCTGACTGGTCACCGTGGCGCGGTGCTATGGGGTGCTTGGGGGCGTCGCGGCGGCGATACAGTCCTTGCCACCGGCGGAGATGATGCGACGGTCCGGGTTTGGGATCTCGTTTCGGTTGGTGAGGTTCAAGCCCTCCGCGGCCATACCGGTGGTGTTCTTTGGGGAGCCTGGGGTCGTCAGGGCCAGGAAATGGTCCTCGCGACCGGTGGAGGCGGAGGAACGGTCCGTCTGTGGGATCCGAACGACGGCACCGAACGTCATGTCCTGACGGGCCATACAGGTGGTGTTCTGTGGGGATCATGGGGCAGGATTGGAGATGAAACCACGCTCGCCACAGGTGGCCGTGACGGCTCCATTCGTTTGTGGGACACGCGAAACGGAGCCGTGCACCAGGAGCTCCGGGGACACTCGGGCGCAGTGTTGTGGGGCGGGTGGGCGGACGTGGGCGGAGGTGCACTTACCACCGGTGCGGCCGACGGTTCCGTCGAGATGTGGCGTGTCGTACGAGAGCGTTCGGTGCCGCGGTTACCCGGTTACCGTTCTGACGCGGTGTCCTCGTCGGACTCGCTCGGGCGGCGTACCGAAGCAACGGCGTTGGCCGAACTCATCACCTCTCGCACCGCCCGACCGCCGCTCGCGATCGGGCTGTTCGGTGAGTGGGGCGAAGGGAAGAGTCATTTCGTCCAGTTGTTGTCAGACGAGGTGACGTGCACGGCACGAAGCGGAAGCCCAACCGTTTCACATCAGAACGTGCGGCAGGTGTGCTTCAACGCCTGGCACTATGCCGAGGCTGACTTGTGGGCCAGTCTGGTGTCGGAGGTATTCACGCAACTCGCCAAGGGCGGACGGGACGGCAGTGTCGGCGACGATCAGCGTCAGCGGTCGCGTCTGGCCGCCGAGATCGTTGCCGAGCGCCGTCTCAACGAGCGCATCTCCGCCGAACGTGCTCGGTCGGCGGAGCTTCGATTGGCGCTGCGCAACCCTGCGCCCACCGATCATTTCGACGACCGACGCAGCCAACTCGCCGGCGCGATACCCGACCTGGGCGAAGGAGCCGTCGACGACGTGTACAGGTCGGTGGCCTGCACGCGACAGTGGTTCCGGGTGCGGCGACTGCAGGGTAAGCAACTGATTCGTGCCCTATCGCCGGCCTGGTGGGCTTGTGCCGCGTTACTACTCGTCGCGGTGGCGGGCGCGGTCGTGTTCCGCGAGCGGCTGGAGGCCGTGATCCTCGCTGCGGCCGGACTGGTTGTTCTCGCACGCCCGATGGTACAGAACTATCGCAGTGTCGAACGGCAGGTTCGCAACGCGCGGGCCCGAGTGCGTGACCTCGTGAGTTCTTGGAATCTTCAAACGCAGAGCGCGTTGGACGTCAGTGAGGCGAGAGTTGCCGCGCTGAACCGGGAACTCCAGGACCTGACCGCCGCCGGACAACTTGCCGGTGTCGTCACCGACCGACTCGCCGAGGGCGGATACCGCCAGTCACTGGGGTTGATGACCCGGGTTCGCGAGGATTTCGAGCATATGGCGACGATCTTGATGCGTGATGACGGAGATGATCCTCGCCGCCGGCAGGAGTTGGAGGCGCCCGATTCCGGCGGTGACGAGCTTCCCCGCATCGACCGCATTGTGCTCTATGTCGACGACCTCGACCGCTGTCCGCCTCGGCGAGTGGTGGACATGCTGGAGGCTGTACATCTTCTGCTCGCGGTTCCGCTGTTTGTGGTGGTTGTTGCAGTGGACCCCCGTTGGTTGTTGCGCTCTGTTGCCGCCCATTATCGAGACATCCTCGTCTTCAACGACTCTCATCCGACGGAGGCGCCGAGCGCTGCTACGGAGGACGACCACCACCGGTGGTCGTCGACCCCCGAACACTACCTGGAGAAGATCTTCCAGGTCGCCTTCACTCTTCCACCGCTCAGCGAGCATGGCTTCACCACCATGCTCGACGAACTTGTCGGCGTGCGAGCCGACATTGGATCGCAGACGACACCAGCCGCCGCGCTCGTCCGACAGCAGCGCTCGTCGCCGACGGAGTTCATCGACTTCCGCGACGCGTCGACGATCGATGGAAACGACCTGGATACGACTACTCAGCTACCTGACCCGGTCGTCGTCAACCGGATCGACCCTCTGGCGCTCGAGCCGGATGAACTCCAGTTGCTGCGATACTTGGGTCCACCGCTCATCGCCACGCCGCGGTCGGTCAAGCGGCTGGCCAACAGTTACGGGTTGCTCGGCGCCATCCGCAGGCTTGAGGCGGGCGACACTTCCGCTGCAAGGCGCCTGTCAGCTCTGGTACTGCTCGCCGCTGTAATCGGCTTTCCTCACTTGGGCCCTGGACTACTCACGTGTTTGCACCGAGAATGCAATGAGCGCAGCGGATCTCAGGATCCGGACCACGGCACGTGGCTGCAGTTCGTCGATTCTCTGCGCCCGATCTACGATCCGGAACGTTCGCGATGGTCCAATCAGGCCGAGGAGTGGATATCTTCCGCGGAAGCTCACGACTGGACGGTGTTGGTCGGCGCACTGCTCCGTACCGTTGATCGTGTCCGCGCCGATGGAACCCTGAATCTTCCCGATGATCTGGATGTCTGGGCGTCGTCGGTCGTCAGTGTCGGACGTCTCTCATTCCCGGCGGGCAATATCGTGACCCGCATGCATCGCGACCAAGCGACCACGGGACGGGGAGTGATGCCGTGAAGATGGGTGCTGTGGCCGTCGCCTTGGTGCGCGTCTGGTTTTCGCACACGCCGAACTCCCATCTGCACACAATGCATTCCATGCAGGTGGGAGTTCAGCGTGTATCTGCGCCAAGTTGGGTCGGCCGACTCGGCGTCAGTCCCAAATCCCCGTCTGCTCAAGGTGTTTGACGAGTCGCGCGGCGCCGTCGGTGAACTGGCGGCGGGTCTGGGTGATGATCTCGTCGTGGTTGCCCGATCGGTAGGCAGTCAGAAGTCGGTCGTGGCTGTCGACGGCGACCTCACCCCATTCGTGATCGGAGGCGTAAAGCTGGGTCGGGGTGTACCGCGTCGCCGACAACAGGAACCAGGCGAGTTTCTTGCCGGCCGCGATCAGGTTGTGGGTGCGGTGGAACTCGAACTCGGCGTCGGTGACCGCTGCGGTGTCGCCGGCGTCGACGGCCTCGCGGAGAGTGCGGTTGCACCACTCGAGTTCGGCGAGTTGTTCCTCGGTGATCACCTCGGCGGTGCGTAGGGCGAGTTTGACGGCGATCTCGCCCTGCAGCCAGAACAGGTCGTCGACGTCGATGCGGCCGAGATCGGACACCCGGTAGCCTCGGTGCGGTTCGAGGCTGACCATCCCTTCGCCGCGGAGGGTGAGCAGTGCCTCGCGGACCGGGGTGACGCTGACGCCGAGCCGTTCGGCGGTCTCGTCCAGACGGATGAACTCGCCGGGTCGGAAGTCGGCGGTCATGATCAGATGACGGAGATGGGCCGCCACCTCTTCGGACAACTGTGGTCGGCGCCGCAGGCGGGACCGGTCGGTCCTGCCTGCGGCTGCCTTCGGACGCTCAGGGTCCGAAGGTCTTGCCGATGATGTCGCGCTGGAGTTCATTGGTGTCACCGTAGACCGTCGAGATGATTGCGCCACGCACGAGGTGTTCCGCGGCGAACTCTGTTGCGTAGCCGTAACCGCCCATCATCTGCGCGGCTTCGGTGGTCATACGCTACGTCTCGGTGACCTTCAAACTCGGCCATCGGCGCCTCGCGGGGCAGCGGGCGATCAGCAGGATCGATGTGGCGAAGTGGGCGTTGGTACACCAGCTCTTCTGGCCGTTGATGATCCAGCCGCCGTCGACCGTCTCGGCGCCGCACGTCAGGTTGGCGTGTCCGAGTCGGGGTTCCGACACCGAGATCGACAGAGAATCCCCGTCGCGCCCGCGCTGAGCACTCCTTCTTGAGCTGCTCGTCGGCGAACTTCTGATGGGCGGTCGCGGTGATCAGGGGGGTGTGGGACACCGCGTCACGCCGGATCTCCCATCGCATCACATACATGTGATATCACTAGTGGTGATCGGCGCCACAGCCGCAGTCGCTACATTGGTGGCCATGCCCAAGTCCGCGCCTGCGCCCCGACGGCCGAGCCCCGCCGGTGACCCTGACGCACTGAATGACGCGATCGCCCCCGATGCCATCGACCCAGCCGCCATTGACCCAGCCGCCATCGACCCAGCCGCCATTGACGCCGACGGCATCGACCCCGACGCGCAGCCGTCGGAAACAGAGTCCCGCGACACCGAAGGGCGAGCGTCGGCCACCGATACCGCCGACGACGATGTGACCCCGCTGGACGGTCAGAGTTTCCTTGACGCCAATCGGCGCAACCGGGAACAGATCCGTGCCGACGCCGAGCGCAAGGCCGACAAGCGACGAGGACGCACCGTCGACCTGAAGAATACTGACGCGACGGACGAGACCGGCGGCGACGCGTCCGCCGAGGCGTCGTCCCAGGTCACCGATCCTGATCGGATTCCCCGCAAGATGGACGGCTCGTTGTCATCCGGCCCGCGGCGTCGCCGACGGAAGCTGCAGGTCGCGGGCAGCCGGCGGCTGTTCGCGCTGGTGGCAGCTCTGGTTGCGGTGGTGATCGCGTTGGCCGTGGCCACGGGTGTCCTGGCCTATCAACTCGCCGACGCGAAACAGGCGGCCGCCGCGGGACCGTCGAACGCCGACCGCGTCGCCGTCATCGACGCGGCCAAGCGGTACGCGGCGTCGCTGAGTACATACGACGCTGCCGATTACAACGATCTCGATCGCCGGATCCGGGAGGTGTCGACGCCCGCATTCGCCAAGAATTTCATCGCGTCGTCACAGGATGCCCGTGCCGGCAATGCCAACGCCAAGGCCGCGTCGACGGGCACCGTCGACCATGCCGGGATCGAGTCGATGAGCGATACGCATGCGGTGGTGCTGGTCTCGATCGATCAGAAGGTGACCTCACCCGAGGTGGCCAGTCAGGTGCCCGACGGGATCACCTATCAGTCACGGGCATCGGTCACCCTCACCCGTGAGGACGGTCGTTGGCTGCTCGACGGCTTCGAGGTCGACAACTAGCATCCCCACCAGTTCAGTTCTTCCCCAACAGGATTCGTACTCCGACCGCGGTGATCCGGTCGGCATCGGGCGCGGCGTTGTCGCGCACCAGGTCGGCGATGGCGGCCAGTTCCGCATGCACCAGGAAACGGGCGGCGGTGGCCGAGATGTCCGGACGCTCGCGGGTCACCCACGTCGCCCATTCCTCGACATTGAGGCGCTGGTGATGGCGCAGCGTGGTGCGGGTCGCGGTGCCGAGATGACCCACCTCCGTCTCGTATACGGCGATGAGTTGTGGATTGTTGCAACACAAATCGACGTATCGGCGCACCAGTTCGGTGATCGCCTCGCGGGGGGTGCGCGAGGCGGCGAGGGCGTCGGCGATGATGGCGGCCGTCCGGTCCTGTGCCCGTAGGAACGTTGCCTCGAGGATCGCGACCTTGCTCGGGAAGTAGCGATACACACCGGACGCGCCGACACCGGACGCCTGGCCGATGTCCTCGATGGTCACATCGTGAAAACCGTTCGCCGCGAACAGGTTGATCGATTGGGAGAGGATCGTCTCGCGGCGGGCGCTCGGCGCGAGGCCGGTCGGTTGACCGGCGCTCTTCGCCGGGCGGGGCAGATCCAGATCGACCAGACTCATCGCCGCGTCGCGCAGGAGCGACGCAACCTCGCGGGCCGGCAGCGACGCGCGGTGGGTGGCGGGGCTCGCCACCACACTGGTCATCGCCGCGGTCAACAGGTCGGCATCGTGGCGGTCGAGGTCGGCGCGCACGCCGACGAGGGCGCAGCGCAGGCGGCAGTGCTGGTTGATGACCACGCTGCGGACGTACTCGCGGTCCGCGCCGAGGAGATATCGCGACTCCCAGCGGTAGAGGCCACCGGTTCGGCGATTGTCGACGGCGGTCGCCGCGATGGCGGCGAGCAACCGTGCCAGTTCGGTCGGCGGATCGTCGGTGTTCACGTCGATGCCGTCAATCGCATCGGCCAGACGCTGCGCCAACGTCGACGTCGCCTCGGCGAACAGGGCGTACTTGTTCGGGAAGTGTCGATAGAGTGCGGGCGCCGAGACGCCCGCGGCCTCGGCGATGTCGTCGAGGCGTACCGCGTGATAGCCCCCCTCGCTGAATCGGCGCGCGGCGACCTCGATCAGGTGACGTCGACGATCGGCGGGTCGGCGTACCCGCTCCCGGCGCTGCGCCGACTCGGCCCGGCGCGGGTCGTCGGGGGAGTCAACAGAGCTGCGGACGGTCACACGGGTCAGCGTAGCCGGAGACCCGCTTCACCATCGTAATGACGGGCAAAGTTGCAAAAACTGCAGGCAAACGGGCCCTAGCAATCATATATGTTAACCAATATTCTCGTGATTCAGATCTCACCATGGTGTACGGTGAGCGCTGTGTGACCCGTGTTGACGCGGGTTGGGAAACGACGTCAGGGGAGTGGTGGGCGACAACATCAACGATGGTGAGGCGACCGGTGTCGTGGTCACGCTGGACGACGACGGCGTCGGCAGACTGACGATCTCGCGCCCCGAGCGGATGAATGCACTCGACACCGCGGCGAGCACCACGATCATCGACACGTTGCACCGCTGGGCCACCGACGACGCGGTGCGCGTCGTCGTGCTCGACGGTGCCGGCGGCAGTTTCTCCACCGGTGCCGACGTGACGTCGATGGCCGAGGGCGGGGCGATCGACGGATTCAGCAAGGCTCAGGCGCGCGGCATCATCTCCAACGGTTCTGACCTGGCCCGCGCCGTGCGAGCGGTTCCGGTGCCGGTGGTGGCCGCGGTGGACGGTGCGGCCGCCGGTATCGGTGCCTCGTTGGCGCTCTCGGCCGACCTGATCTATGCCACCGCGCGCTCGTATTTCCTGCTCGCCTTCATCAACATCGGACTCATGCCCGATGGCGGGGCGTCGATGCTGGTATCCGCCGCGGTGGGGCGGGCACGGGCCAATGCCATGGCCTTGCTCGGCGAAAAGCTGCGTGCGCCTGCGGCATTCGACGCGGGACTGATCACCGATGTGGTGGCCGACCGGGACGTGCTGGACGAGACCGTCGGCGCCGTGGTCGCCAAACTCGCTGCCGCCTCGCCGACCGCCCTGCGGCTGACCAAGGCGGCGCTCGACGCACATACGATGGCCGGATTCGAAGCGGCACTCGCCCGCGAACTGGACGGCCAGGCCACCTTGCTCCAATCTCCCGAATTCTCCGCGGCGCTCGCGGCATTCGCCGCCGCGCGTCACTGACTCCCGGTTGGACGCCCACGGCGTCTGACCCCGACACGCCCCGTTCGATCGACAACCGAGCCCCGTTGCTCGCCAAGCATGAAGGAGCCATCGCCGATGACTGCCACCCTCGACAACGACCAGGACCTGACCACCGAGCCGCTGCGGTCACGTCGCAATCACTGGAACAACCAGGTCAAGCGCCATGCCGCGATGAACCCGGACGGGGCCGCGCTGAAGTTCCTCGGCCAGGTCACCACCTGGAAGCAACTCGACGAGCGCTCCCGTTCCTTCGCGGCGGCGTTGAGCCGCCGCGGCGTCGGCTTCGGCGACCGCATCCTGCTGGTGCTGCTCAACCGCACCGAGTACGTCGAGGCCGTGATGGGCGCCAACCTCATCGGGGCCATCCCGGTGCCGGTCAACGTGCGGATGAGCCCGGCCGAGATCTCCTTCCTCGTCAGTGACAGCGGCGCGAAGGTCATCGTCACCGAGTCGCTGCTCGCGCCGCTGGCCGACGCCGTCGGTGCCGCGACCGGGGCCATCGAGCAGATCATCGTCGTCGGCGACACGGCCAACGACGCGCATCTGTCCTTCGAGGCGCTGGCGAACGAGGATTCCGCCGATCTCTCGGAGATCGACGTACCCGAAGAGACCATCGCGCTCATCATGTACACCTCCGGCACCACCGGAAAGCCCAAGGGCGCCATGCTGACCCACCAGAACCTGCAGGCGCAGGCGGTGACCTGTCTGCAGGCGCTGCACACCCGGACCGACGACATCGGTTCGTGCGTGGCACCGATGTTCCACATCGCCGGCCTCGGTGCGATGGCGCCGTTGATCTACATGGGTGCCCTGTCGGTCATCCACCCACTCGGCGCGTTCGACCCCAACGACATGCTCGACACCCTGGAGAAAGAGGGCACCACCTCGATCTTCCTGGTGCCCGCGCAGTGGCAGGCCGTCTGCGCCGCGCAGCAGGCACGTCCGCGTGACCTGAAGCTTCGCGTGATCAGCTGGGGTGCCGCACCCGCGTCGGACTCGGTCCTGAACGCGATGAACGAGACCTTCCCCGAGGCGCTCAACGTCGCGGTGTTCGGTCAGACCGAGATGTCGCCGATCACCTGCGTGCTCGAGGGTCGTGACGCGCTGCGCAAGCTGGGATCGATCGGCAAGGTGGTCCCGGCGGTGACAGCGCGCGTCGTCGATCCGGAGATGAACGACGTCGCCCCCGGCGAGGTCGGCGAGATCGTCTACCGCGGACCCAACATGATGAAGGGCTACTGGCAGAACCCGCAGGGGACCGCTGACGCGTTCCACGGCGGGTGGTTCCACTCCGGCGACCTGGTCCGTCAGGACGAGGAGGGCTTCCTCTACGTCGTCGACCGCGCCAAGGACATGATCATCTCCGGTGGCGAGAACATCTACTGCGCCGAGGTCGAGAACGCGCTGTTCGGCCACGACAAGATCGCCGAGGCCGCGATCATCGGTCGGGCACACGAGAAGTGGGGCGAGGTCCCGGTGGCCGTCGTGGTGCTCGCCGAAGGCGTGCACGACCTCACGCTGACCGATCTCGAGCCGTACCTGAACGAGAACCTGGCCCGGTTCAAGCATCCCAAGGACCTCGTCATCGTCGACGAGCTGCCCCGCAACGCCGGCGGAAAGGTCATCAAGCCGACCCTGCGGTCGAGTTACGGCAGCAAGGACGCCGGACTCTCCGACTGATCCGGATCGACATCCCGGCGTCGGTGGACGCGGTGCGCACGGAGAAAAACTGCAACACGTTACACACCAAAACTGAAACACGTTACAATTCTGACCGGAGGCGTGACACGGGTCACGCTGCCTGGTTCTGCTGGTGAGGAATCCGCCCCGGTCGCGTCTGACGTGGCCGGCAGTGGTGTTCCGGGCCGGTCACGAGTGGAGGTTCACGTTGAAGACCAAGGGCGCGCTGCTGCGCGAACTCAACAAGCCGTGGGAGATCGAAGAGATCGAGATCGGCGATCCGAAGGCACACGAGATCAAGATCCGGATGGAAGCGGCCGGAATGTGCCACTCCGATCATCACCTGATGACCGGCGGAATCCCGATGGCGGGGTTCCCGATCCTCGGTGGCCACGAAGGCTCCGGTGTCGTCGAGGAGATCGGTGAGGGCGTCACCGACTTCGAGGTCGGCGACCACGTGGTTCTGTCGTTCATCCCGTCCTGCGGCAAATGCCCGTCCTGTAGGTCGGGGATGGCCAACCTGTGCGACATGGGTGCCATGCTCCTGCAGGGAGAAGCGGTCTCCGACAACACCTTCCGCATCCACACGGCCCAGGGTGAGAACGTCTACCCGATGACGCTACTGGGGACGTTTGCGCCGTACATGGTGGTTCACGAGGCATCGGCGGTCAAGATCGACAAGTCGATCCCCTTCGAGGTCGCCGCGCTCGTCGGGTGCGGTATCCCGACCGGCTACGGCTCGTCGACCCGCAGTGGCGATGTGCGTCCCGGCGAGGACGTCGCCATCGTCGGCGTCGGCGGCGTCGGAACCGCGGCGTTGCAGGGTGCCGTCATCTCCGGCGCGCGCAACGTCTTCGCGATCGATCCGGTCGAGTGGAAGCGCGAACAGGCGATGAAGTTCGGTGCCACAAAGACATTCGCCTCGGTCGAGGAGGCCGCCCCGGCGATCGCCGAGATCACCTACGGCCACATGGCACACAAGGTGATCGTCACCGTCGGCGAGGTGCACGGCAAGGATGTGGACTCGTGGATGGGGATCACCGCCAAGGGTGGTACCTGCGTCCTGACCGGCATGGGCAACATGCTCGAATCCGACGTGACCCTCAACCTCGCGATGCTGACCCTGTTGCAGAAGAACCTGCAGGGCACCATCTTCGGTGGCGCGAACCCGAAGCTCGACATCCCGCAGCTGTTGTCGATGTACCGGCTGGGCAAGCTCAACATCGAGGACATGATCACCCGGCAGTACCGTCTGGATCAGATCAACCAGGGCTATCAGGACATGCTGGACGGCAAGAACATTCGTGGCGTCATCCGCTACACCGACGAGGATCGGTGAGTCGATCCGCGTACGCTGCGTGATGTGTCAGCACTCGATGCCCTCGCGCAGTGGCCGGTCGACCACGTGTCGGCGGCCTGTGTCAGCGGAAACCGGATAGTCGCCGAGTACGGCGACACGCACCGCGTCTACGAACTCGCCTCGGTCACCAAACTCCTGGTGGCCGAGGCGGTTCTCGTCGCGGTCGAAGAGGGCGCCGTCGAACTCGACGACGCCGCCGGACCACCCGGCGCCACCGTCGCACACCTGCTCGCCCACGCCTCGGGGCTGGCGTTCGACGGTCGCGAGGTGCAGGCGCCGGTGGGCACCGCCCGGATCTACTCCAGCGCCGGCTTCGAGGTGCTCGCCGAGACCGTCGAACAGGCGACCGACATCGCGTTCGCCGACTACCTCGCCGACGCGGTGTGCGCGCCGTTGGGCTTGTCGGCGACCGCGCTGGTGGGTCCGGCCGGCCACGGGGCAACCTCGACGGCGGCCGACCTCGGCGTGTTCGCCGCCGACCTGCTGTCGCCGCGACTGATCTCGACGGAGTTGTCGGCGTCGGCGACGTCGGTGTGGTTCCCCGGTCTCGACGGCTTCGTCCCGGGATACGGAAAGCACCGGCCCAACGACTGGGGACTCGGGTTCGAGATCCGGTCCCACAAGTCGCCGCACTGGACCGGGACGACCAACTCGCCGTCCACGTTCGGTCATTTCGGTCAGTCGGGAACCTTCCTGTGGGTCGATCCCGACCTCGATGCGGCGTGCGTTGTGCTCACCGACCGGCCGTTCGGCACCTGGGCGAAACCGCTGTGGAGCGAGTTCAACGACGCCGTCGTCGCCGAACTACGGGCGTCTCGTTGACCACATTGAACGCACGAATTATCACCAGGAACTAGCGCAACACGTGCATCGTCAGGCACAATTGAACGCAGAACTGTGATATCCGGTGTTGCGAGGTGTGTTGGGGAAGACGTTCCTCGTCGACAACCGGAGGTGAACAAGGTGCGCAATCTGAATCAGTTTGCGGACATGACGACAGGAGTGGTGTACATCCACTCGGCGCCGGTGGCGCTGTGCCCGCATGTGGAGTGGGCTCTGTCGTCGACCCTGAATGCACGCGCGAACCTGAAGTGGTCGGCACAGGACGCCGAGCCCGGTCTGCAGCGCGCCACTGTCGACTGGGCGGGCCCGGTCGGTACCGGCGCGCGTCTGGTGACCGCGCTGCGCGAGTGGTCGGCGCTGCGCTTCGAGGTGACCGAGAACGCCAGTGAGGGCGTCGACGGCGAACGCTTCTGCTACGTGCCCGGATTGGGTCTGTGGCGCGGTTCGATGAGCGCCAACGGTGACGTGATCATCGGTGAGACCCAACTGCGCGCCATGATCGAGTCGCAACCCGACAGCGCCGGCCTGGCCGGCGAGATCGAGTCGGCGCTCGGCACCGCGTGGGACAACGCCCTGGAAAACTACCGGATGGGCGGCTACGGCGCCGAGGTCACCTGGCTGGCGCAGCGGGTGGGCTGATCTTCGAACACCGACGAGGACACCATGTTTCGGCCCCGGGATGGATTGCCCGGGGCCGAAATGTGTCGGTGGGTGCCGGTGACTACGCCCTCGGTGTGAACTGGCCGACGAGGGCGCCACTGGAGCGGGCGTGGCGGACTGCGGCGTCGATACGGGTCACCGTCGTGGTGGAGAGCATCGGTACCGACCACGGACGCGAGAGAATGCCGATCAGGGTGTGCGAAGGGTTGTACACCGGGCTGCCGGAGTCGCCGTAGATCGCGAAGGCAAAGGTGTCGAACTCGACCGCGCTGACCCGATCGATCACCCCACACCGTTCACCCGGGAAGATCACTCCGGGACCGTATTTGCAGGCGATCTCGCCGAGATATGGTGCACCGATCCGGGTGGGATGGATCGGTGCACCGGGGACCGGACCCACGCGCACACCGGGATGCAGGCGGATCAGGGCGTAGTCGAGTTGATCGATCTCGGTGATCTGCGTACCGGGAACCCGCCGCGCGATCACCGTGCCGAGCTCCGCGGTCTGGTCGATGGAGCGGACGATCGATCCCAGACCGGCGCAGTGACCCGCGGTGAATGCGAGCTGTTGCCCGGTGCTGTCGTGTCCGGCGCCGGCGAGGACGCAATAGACCACCTGGTCGGGCTCCGGGGTGGCGGCGATGATGAGACCGGCACCCACCTGCGGGGGCGCGGGTGTGGTGGCGTGGGCCTGGGGAGCCGGGGACAACGCGACGAGTGCCGCCGACGCGCACGCCATGATCGCCATCAGGGTGCGAATACGGGCGGGTGTCGTCGTTGACATGTTGTTGCCTCGGGTGGTGCTCATCTGGGGTCAAGTGTAGGCCCTGAGGAAACGAACGCGCGTGAAAAAGACGCCATCGCAGCGTTTTTGGGTACTTAGACCTATCTGTGTGCCGGGTGCTACAGCGGAATGTTCTTGTGCCGTCCGCGTCGTGCCGGCGCGGCCGCGAGAGCATCAGCGATGATGCTGCGGGTGCGGCCGGGATCGATCACCTCGTCGACGACGCCGATGGACTGCGCTCGGCCGACGCCGCCGGCGAGTGCCTCGTGTTCGGTGGCGAGACGATCGTGCAGGGCGTCACGTTCGTGGTCGGGTGCGGCCGCGAGCGCCTTCTTGTGCAGGATGCCGACGGCGGCCTTCGCGCCCATCACGGCGACCTCGGAGCCCGGCCAGGCGAACACCGCGGTGGCGCCGAGGGCTCGGGAGTTCATCGCGATGTAGGCGCCGCCATAGATCTTGCGGGTCACCAGCGTGACGCGCGGGACGGTGCACTCGGCGAAGGCGTGCAACAGTTTTGCGCCGCGGCGGACCACGCCGTTCCACTCCTGCCCGACGCCGGGGAGGTAGCCGGGGACGTCGGTGATGACCACCAGCGGGACGCCGAAGGCGTCACAGAGGCGGACGAAGCGGGACGCCTTCTCGGCGCTTTCGGAGTTGAGGCAGCCGCCCATGCGCAGCGGATTGTTGGCGACGACGCCGACGCTGCGCCCGGCCAGCCGGCCGAATCCGATCACGATGTTGGGCGCCCATTTGGCCTGCAATTCTTCGAAACTCGAGATCTCGGTGCGGCCGTCGGGGGCAAGCCCGCCGTCGAGGAGTGCCTCGATGACCGGGTGCACGTCGTAGGCACGCCGATTCGATTCGGGCAGAAGGGCTTTGAGGTCGGTGTCGCGGGCCCGTGCGTGGGCGGGGTCGATGCTGCCCTGGGCGGTGAAGGTGTGCACCAGGCGCCGCGCCCGCCAGTAGGCGTCGGATTCGGAGTTGGCGGTGATGTGGCTGACACCGGAGCGTTTGCCGTGAGTCAGCGGGCCGCCGAGCGTTTCCATGTCGACGTCCTCGCCGGTCACGCTGCGCACCACGTCGGGACCGGTGACGAACACGCGGCCCTCGGGGGCCATGATGACGACATCGGTCAGCGCCGGACCATAGGCCGCACCACCCGCGGCGAAACCGACGACGACGGAGATCTGCGGGACGAATCCGGACGCGCGGACCATCGCCTCGAACACCCCGCCGACGGCGTGCAGCGCCTCGACGCCCTCGGCGAGCCGGGCGCCGCCGGAATGCCAGATGCCCACCACCGGAGCCTGTTCGGTGATCGCGGTGTCGATGGCTCCGACGATGTGGGCACATCCGACCACACCCATGGCACCGCCCATCACGGTGCCATCGGTGCAGAAGGAGACGGTGCGTACGCCGTGGACCAGACCGATGGCGGCCTGCACACCCGACTTGTCGCGGGGATGCAGCAGCGACATCGAACCCACATCGAAGAAGGTGGTCAGTCGCAACACGGGGTCGCGGGGATCGGCAGATCCCGATTGGCCGTCGATGGGGGCCAATATGCTCAACGCGTCGTCTCCTGTCGGACAGAGGTGGCGTCAGTACCGCCCGAATGCGATGGCCACGTTGTGTCCACCGAACCCGAACGAGTTGTTCACCGCGTAATCGATCTGACCCTTGCGGGCCTCACCGTGTACGACGTCGATCTCGCATTCGGGGTCCTGATTCTCCAGGTTGAGCGTCGGCGGGATGATGCTCTCCTCGACGCTCTTGATCGTCAGTACCGACTCCAGTGCACCGACGGCGCCGATGGAGTGGCCCAGTGCCGACTTCGGGGCGTACACCGCGGCGTGGTCGCCGATGGCCGCCTTGATGCCGACCGCTTCGGCGGTGTCGCCGATCGGGGTCGAGGTGGCATGCGCATTGACGTGAGCGATGTCGCTCTTGGTCAACCCGGCGGTCTGGATGGCGCGTGCCATCGCCCGTGCGTTGCCCTGACCACTGGGATCGGGGGCGACGAGATGGAAACCGTCGGAGGTGATCCCGGCACCGAGGACGCGTGCGTGGATGTGCGCACCGCGCGCCTTGGCGTGCTCTTCGCGTTCGAGGATCAACATCGCGGCGGCCTCGCCGAAGACGAAGCCGTCCCGGTCCTTGTCGAATGGACGTGAGGCCGCGGCCGGGTCGTCGTTGCGGGTGCTCATCGCGCGCATCATGGAGAACGCGGCGATGGGGATCGCGTCGATGTGACCTTCCACGCCACCGGTGACCACCATGTCGGCGTCACC
This sequence comes from Gordonia sp. NPDC003950, assembly GCF_053605205.1. NCBI lineage: Bacteria > Bacillati > Actinomycetota > Actinomycetes > Mycobacteriales > Gordoniaceae > Gordonia > Gordonia sp. NPDC003950. The sequence continues at coordinate 15,722 of NZ_JBSGIT010000003.1, forward strand.
CATGACGATGTGGCGCCACGCGTGCGCGATCGCCTCGGCACCCGACGAGCAGGCGGAGACGGGCGTGATCACGCCGGCGCGGGCACCGACGTTGAGTCCGACGACGGCAGCAGGTCCGTTGGGCATGGCCATCGAGACGGCCAGCGGGGAGACCTTGCGGTAATTGCCGGATTCCTCGATGGCCTTGACCGCGTCGACCATGGCGTCACCGCCACCCTGACCGGTGCCGAGCACGACGGCCAGGCGTTCCGGATCGACCTCGGGTTCACCGGCCTGCGCCCACAGGCGCTTGCTCATGACGTGTGCGATGCGCTCGACATAGGCCATGCGGCGTGCCTCGACACGGGTGACCTCCTCGGCGGGATCGGCCAGTAGCCGTCCACCGACGCGGCACGGGAGTTCGCCGTACTTCGTGACGAAGTCGTCGGTCAGCTCCCGGATGCCGGTCTTGCCGTCGAGGAGACCCTGCCAGGTTGAGTCGAGGTCGACGCCGAGGGAGGTGGTGGCCACCATCGAGGTGACCACCACGCTCGGGAAGTTCCCGCCCAGCGTGGAGTACTCGCGGAGGGAAGGCGAGCTCACGAGTTCTGTTCTGCCTCGATCTGGGCCTGGATGGCAGCAGCGGCTTCTGGGTTCTCGGCCTCGAGCTTCTGGATGTAGCCGACGGCGTCGCCGACGGTGCGCAGGCCCGCGAGGTCCTCATCGGGGATCTTCACGCCGTACTTGTCCTCGGTCTGCACGGCGATCTCGACCATCGACAGCGAGTCGATGTCCAGGTCATCGACGAACGACTTGTCCATCGTCACCTCGGACGGCTCGATGCCGGTCACTTCCTCGATGATTTCGGCGATGCCGGCGATGAGTTGTTCCTGGGTGGCAGCCACGTGGGTGGATCCCTTCTGAATTCGAAAGTGATGTGTAACTCCGGAGCACCATGCGTGCACGACGCACTCACACGTTGCTTGGACATCCGGCACGAAGCCGGATTTCCGGGGGTCGCGGTCAGCCGCGACCGCTATCCAAGTTCGATGACCTTCTCGATGTCCTCGGGTGCCTTCCACGCGACGGTGGGAGTGCCCTTCAGTTCACGCTTGGCGATGCCGGCGAGCGCGCCGGCGGGCGGTAGTTCGACGAGGGCGGACACGCCGTTCTCGCGCAGGTACGCCGAGCACAGATCCCACCGCACCGGGCGGGTGACCTGCGCGACCAGCTTGGCCAGGGCGTCGGCGCCGTCGGTGACCGGGCGGCCGTCGGAGTTCGACAGCAGGGTCCGGTCGGGGTCGGCGGGAGTGATGGCGGCGGCCGCCTCGGCGACTGCGTCCTGGGCGGGTGCCATGAAGTGTGTGTGGAAGGCGCCGGCGACCGCGAGCTTGCGGGTACGGGCCTTCTCCGGTGGGGCGGCGATCAACTCGTCGATCGCGGCGGCCTGCCCAGCGGCCACGATCTGTCCGGCCGCATTCCGGTTGGCCGGGACCAGCGAGAGCTCATCGAGGCGGGCGAGCACCACCTGCTCGTCACCACCGAGCACCGCAGCCATGGTGGTGTCCTCGAGAGCGCATGCCTTGGCCATCTCGCCGCCGCGGATGGCGGCCAGCTTCACGGCCTCGTCGGGACTGATGACGCCGGTGATGGCCGCGGCCGCCAGTTCACCGACCGAGTGGCCGGCGATGACGGCGTCGGCGGGGAGTTCACCGCGCTTGCGGTACTCCTCGTAGGCGAGCAGCGCCGCGGTGACCACCAGTGGTTGCGTCACCGCGGTGTCGGTGATCTCCTCCGCGGTGGCCGTGGTGCCGAGGCGAAGCAGGTCCAGACGGATCAGCTTCGACCAGATGGCGAGCTGGTCGCGCACACCGGGGAGCTCGACCCAAGGAGTCAGCATGCCGGGAGTCTGAGAGCCCTGACCGGGCGCAAGCATCGTGAGCACGTGACCAGAGAACACTGTTTGACCGCCCGATGGCGGTGTAGAGGTTTATGAACCTCAGAACAAGGATTTGTAGGGTTCCCACAAAGGTGACCGGTGCGCCACCCGCATCGTCATCACTCTGAGATTCGTTACACGAACGTGTCCTTTGGGCGTCTGCCAGCAGAAATGTGGAAACAGGGGTGTGGCAAATGTTTCTCAAGTGGCTGCAGACGATGATTCGTTCCTGAAGTGTGTCAAACGACCCACCGTTGCGGCGACACGTAAGACGTACCCGTCGCGAGGGTTAGTTGGATCACGTCCTGTGACTTCTGCAATTTTCTTCAGTCGGTACCGAACAGTATTTGGATGGATGTACAGTTCGCGCGCGCAGGCCTCGACCGACCCCCCGGAGTCGAGGTACGCCTCGAGGGTGGTGTTGAGGACGGCGCCGCCGTGGGCGAGCGGGCGAACCAGGGTGTCGATGAGCGTGGCAGTGGCCGACGCGTCGCCGTTGAGGGCCCGCTCGGGAAGCAATTCGAGACTGTGCACCGGTCGCGGGGCGCCCGGCCATCCGACGACTGCGGCGATGCCGGCCATCGCCTCGGTGGCGCTGGTGTGGGCCGTTCCGAGATTGGGCATGGTGGGACCGATGACGACGGGACTGTCGGCGAAATGCCCGAGCAGAGCGGTCGTGAACGGGTCCGTCGGCCGGATCGCGCCGCTCACGATGGTCACCAGGGTACTGCCCTGAACCACCGAAAGTGCCGCTCGCTCATGGGCTTTGGCGGTGTTGTGAATGGCCAGCGGCACCGAGACGTTCTGTTCGGGTGGCGGCGCGCCGATGATCACCGTCGCCGGCGCGTCCGAATCCCAGTTGAGTGCCGCGGCCCGCGACATCAACTGTGGACCGGTGTCGCCGCGGATCACCGCGTCGACGACGAGGGCCTCGAGGCGAGAATCCCAGGCACCGCGTGACTCGGCCGCCGAGGCGTAGATGGCGGCCGCGGCGAAGCCGATCTCGCGCCCGTAGCGCAACACCGACTCGGTCAGGGCGCGCAGCTGGGCGTCGTTGCGGGCCAGCAACGGGAGCCATTTCTCGAAGAACTCCATCGCCACACGGACCATCTCGACGGTCTGCAGCAGCGTGATCCGGCGGGCGAGGTCCTGCGGGACCACCTGAAAGGCCTGCACGGTGAACTTGACGTTGCCCTCGGGATCTTGAATCCACTCGACGAAGTTGACCACCGCGGTCTGCACCACGAGCTGCACGCTGGCGCGTTGTGCGGCGTCGAGATCGGCGAAATACGGGAGCTGATCTTGCATCGAGTGCACGGCCTCGGTCGCGAGGCGACCGCTGTACTGCTTGACCCGACGCAGCAGGGTGTCGGGCAGTGCGTCGTGCACGGTCGCCGGTGCCGGAACGTGGGCGCCACGCTCACCGAAGACGTCGGTGGGTGGGGGCGTCTGGTTGGCGCGCGCGTCGGACATCTCTTCAATGTAGGCGGTGCCATACGTCCGACCGACCAGTCGCGGTGATCGTCATACTCGTCACCCGCCGTGAGCATCGACATCGACATGCATTCGGCCGGGAGTTCACCGCCGAGACCATGATCGCCGAACGACTCGACTACCTCGGCGAGGACCCCGACGATCTGGACGATCTCGACCCGATCACGCAGCGGATGATCGACGAGCTCACCACCGCCTTCGCGGCGAACCCACCGCTACCTGACCACCTGACGACGACCGCGGTGAGGGCGGTCATGACTGCCCTCACCGCGACGCATCGGCCTGCCGAGAACTCGGAGTGGCAGCTACGCGCTGCCGGTGTCGGCGAAGGACACCTGCGCGGCGGTCACGTCGGTGATCTTGTACTTCTCGGCGGCCTGCGCGGCCACCGAGGTGTCGATGTGGCCGTCGCGGGCCAACGCGACCAGCACGCCGACCACGATCGACTCGGCGTCGACGTTGAACACACGCCGGGCGGCCGGGCGGGTGTCGGAGAAGCCGAAGCCGTCGGTGCCCAGCGTCAGATAGGTGCCCGGGACGTAGGCGCGGATCTGGTCCTGGACTCCCCGCATGTAGTCGCTGACCGCGACGAACGGGCCGTCGGACTGCCCGAGGACCTTGGTGACGTAGGCCTGTCCGGGGTCGTCGGCGGGGTTGCGGACCGCGGCCTTGTCGACCTTGACACCGTCGCGGGCGAGTTCGGACCACGACGTCACCGAGTACACCGCGGCACCGACGTTCCAGTCCTCGGCGAGCATTCCCTGCGCCTTGAGGGCGTCGGGCATCGTCACGCCGGAGACCAGGATGTTGGCCGGGTACTGCTTACCCTCCGGTGCCGAGGCGAACTTGTAGATGCCCCTGAGGACACCCTCGACGTCGAGATCCTCCGGTTGCGCCGGCTGACTGATCGGCTCGTTGTAGACGGTGATGTAGTAGAAGATGTTCTCCGGCTGCTCGCCGTACATCCGCTTCAGACCGTCGGCGATGATGTGGCCGAGTTCGAACGCGAACGCCGGATCGTAGGCGACGACCGCCGGGTTGGTGGCCGCCAGCAGCGGCGAATGGCCGTCGGCGTGCTGCAGTCCCTCACCGGTCAGGGTGGTCCGCCCCGCGGTGGCACCGATGACGAAACCGCGGGCCATCTGATCCCCGGCCGCCCAGAAGCTGTCGCCGGTCCGCTGGAACCCGAACATCGAATAGAAGATGTAGAGCGGGATCATCGGCTCGTCGTGGGTGGCATACGACGTGCCGACCGCGGTGAACGATCCGGCCGATCCGGCCTCGTTGATGCCCTCGTGCAGGATCTGACCCTCCGAGCTCTCCTTGTAGGCGAGCATCAGTTCGGCGTCGACCGAGGTGTAGAGCTGGCCGTTGCGGTTGTAGATCTTGAGCGTCGGGAACCAGGAGTCCATCCCGAAGGTGCGGGCCTCGTCGGGGATGATCGGTACGATCCGCTTGCCGATCTCCTTGTCGCGCAACAACTCCTTGAAGATGCGGACCAGTGCCATGGTCGTCGCCACCTGCTGCTTGCCCGAACCCTTGCCCGCGGTCTTCAGTGCGCCGCTGACGTCGGGTTTCAGCGCCTTGGCCTTGGTGCGGCGCACCGGCAGGAAACCGCCGAGCTGCTTGCGTCGGTCGAGCATGTACTCGATCTCCGGGGCGTCCATCCCGGGGTGGTAGTACGGCGGCAGGTAGGGATCTTTTTCGAGCTCGGCGTCGCTGATCGGGATGCGGGTCGAGTCGCGGAAGGCCTTGAGGTCGTCGAGGGTCAGCTTCTTCATCTGGTGGGTCGCGTTGCGGCCCTCGAAGTGCTTGCCGAGCGTGTAGCCCTTGATGGTGTGGGCCAGGATCACCGTCGGCTGCCCCTTGTGGGCCATCGCCGCGGCGTAGGCGGCGTGGATCTTGCGGTAGTCGTGACCGCCGCGCTTGAGCTTCCAGATGTCGGCGTCGCTCATGTTCTTGACGAGTTCCTTCGTGCGCGGATCGCGGTTGAAGAAATGCTCACGGACGAACGCGCCGTCGTTGGCCTTGTAGCCCTGGAAGTCGCCGTCGGGGGTGGTGTTCATCAAGTTGACCAGGGCGCCGTCGCGGTCGGCGTGCAGCAGCGCGTCCCACTCGCGACCCCAGATGACCTTGATGACGTTCCAGCCGGCGCCACGGAAGAAGGACTCGAGTTCCTGGATGATCTTGCCGTTGCCGCGGACCGGTCCGTCGAGGCGCTGCAGGTTGCAGTTGATGACGAAGGTGAGGTTGTCCAGGCCCTCGGTGGCCGCGAAGCTGGCGAAGCCGCGCGATTCGGTCTCGTCCATCTCGCCGTCGCCGAGGAACGCCCAGACATGCTGGTCGGCGGTGTCCTTGATGCCGCGGTCGTGCAGGTAGTGGTTGAAGCGCGCCTGGTAGATCGCGTTCATCGGGCCCAGGCCCATCGAGACCGTCGGGAACTGCCAGAAGTCGGGCATCAGCCGGGGGTGTGGATACGACGGCAGTCCGCCGCCCTCGCCGGCGTGGCTGTGCTCCTGGCGGAAACCGTCCATCCGCTCGGGGCCGATGCGGCCCTCGAGGAAGGCCCGCGCGTAGATGCCGGGGGAGGCGTGTCCCTGGATGAAGATCTGATCGCCACCGCCGGCGTGATCGATCCCGCGGAAGAAGTGGTTGAAACCGACCTCGTAGAGGGCGGCCGACGACGCGTACGTCGAGATGTGGCCGCCGACGCCGACACCCGGACGCTGGGCGCGATGGACCATGATCGCGGCGTTCCAGCGCAGGAAATTGCGGAAGCTGCGTTCCACCTGCTCGTCGCCGGGGAACCACGGCTCGCTCTCGGTCGGGATGGAGTTGACGTAGTCGGTGGAGGTCAGCGACGGGATCGCCACACGGCTCTCGCCGGCGCGCTCGAGGAGGCGCAGCATCAGATAGCGGGCGCGGGCCGGGCCCTGTTCTTCGACGAGCTTGTCGAAGGACTCCAGCCACTCACTGGTCTCGTCGGGGTCGATGTCGGGCAGATACGAGGCGACGCCCTCGCGGATGACGCGCACGCGGGGTCCCTGCGGCCTTCCGGAGGCCGCCACGCCATCGGTCGCACTGACGTCCGTGGTCGCCTGCTCGGTCGTCGCTGCACGCTCGGTCGTCTCTGCCTGTTCGGTCACGGTGATGCCTACTCCTCGATCGGGGCCGGGACGGGGTGGTGCCCGGCAGTCGATGACACGCGGGCTCCGCGCGGCGAATGGTTGTCGACGCTGACGGAATCCGTTTCCCATCGTGCCCCATGACGGTGCGGTTGGCACCGGCTGCGTCGGTTTCGGCATGAACCCACTGACCTGCGGTAGCGTTCGACTTCGATTACCGACGAGTAAGGAGAGGCTGTGCGCCATCAACGGGTTTACCCGGGTGCGTCGCGGCGGGTGCGTCTGTTCGTGGCGTGCGTTTGCTCGGGTGCTCTGCTGATGGTGGGTGCCTGTGCGACGACGGTCCCGGGCTCGCCGGGCGCCGACTCCGACGAGGTCTCCCTGTATTCGTCGGAGCAGTCCGCATCGGCGGTGGCCGCGCAACGCGAGTCGACGGTGGCGCTGTGCCGTCAGGCGATGTCGTCGATGGTGGTGATGGTGCGCGGCTACAACACCTTCGTCGACAAGCTCAATGACGTGCAGTCCTACGATCGTGTCGGCGACCTCGACGACCGGGCGCGGGCCAGTCTCATCGCCGGTGCCGATCAGATCCGGGCCGAGGTCGCGGCGTCGATTCCGGCGACGGTAACCGACCCCGTCAACGCCTTCCTCGCCAGTTCGGATCGACTCGGCCAGGCGATCGCCCGTCGAGAGTTGGTGGGCCTCAACCCGATTGCCGATACGTGGACGCGTGACAAGCAGTCCGTGCTGACGGTGTGCGCCCAGTATCTGCCCACGCCGCCGGGCTTGTCCGGCGTGTCGAGCGCCGCCGCGACGCCGACGCCGACCCGCTGACCCGGTGTGTGACGGGCATGAGGAAATCGCCGTGTCCGCGAATTCATCTCGGTGAACCACCCCTTGGTGCACTACGCTGATTCCAAACAGCCGACAGGCACACACTCACACCTCAGGAGGTCTCGCGCGGTGGTAGCCGCCTCAGGGAGCACTGGCTCCGACGGCAGCAGTGCACAGAAGCTGGGGTTCGACCCCGGCATGGTGGTCCAGGAATTGGGTTGGGACACCGACACCGACGACGACCTGCGGGCCGACATCGAGGACGCAATCGACGCCGAGATGCTCGATGAGGACGCCGATGACGTCATCGACGTGGTGGTGTTGTGGTGGCGTGACGATGACGGTGACCTGGTGGACCGGTTGATGGATGCCATCACCCCACTCGCCGACGACGGGTACGTCTGGGTGTTCTCGCCGAAGACCGGCAATACCGGTTACGTCGACCCGAGCGAGATCGCCGAGGCGGCGCCGACCGCCGGACTGACGCAGACCAACGTGGTGAGTTTGGGGGACTGGTCGGGTTCTCGTCTGGTACAGCCGAAGTCGCGAGCCGGCAAGCGGCAATGAGCGATCCGGCCCTCCACGACGCCGACAGCCTGGCCTCCGACGTCGCGGTCGGGGACCGGCGTGCCCCCCTGGAGGTCGGTGATCTCGCACCGGACTTCGAACTGCGTGATCAGAACAATCAGCGGGTATCCCTCTCGCGACTGCTCGGTGAGGGTCGCTCGGTGCTGATCGTGTTCTTCCCGTTGGCGTTCACCGGGACCTGCCAGGGCGAACTCGGCTACATCCGCGACCATCTCCCGCAGTTCAGCAATGACGACCTCACCACGGTTGCCGTGTCGGTCGGGCCGCCACCGACACACAAGGTGTGGTCGTCCACGCAGGGATTTCTCTTCCCGATCCTCTCGGACTTCTGGCCGCACGGTGCCGTCGCGCGGGCCTACGGGGTGTTCAGCGCCGAGCGTGGATACGCCGATCGCGGCACCTTCGTGGTCGACGCGGACGGACGGATCGTGTTCGCCGACGTCGTCGGGCCGGGGGAGGCGCGCACCGAGGCGGTCTGGGACCGCGCCCTCGCGACGCTGGGTTGATCCCGGGCTCGGGCGTCCCGGTTCCGTCCGGTCCGGATCTCCTCGGTTCTTGACCAACTCGTAGCCCGCCAGATGTTGCGACAGAAGTGACTGGTGTAGTTCAGTGTGACTGTTGTGATGAAATTTTTCCGTTCTCAGTTCACTCGTCACCGGATCATCGCCAGGGGTGGTCTCGGTGCGATCGGTGCCGGCGTCGCGCTGGCCGTGCTCGGCACCGGACCTGCCGGCGCCGCGCCGCTCGATGACCTCTCCGGGATTCTCACCCAGCTGCCGAGCGGGTCGTCGACGACGGATCTGCCGGGTCTGCAGGATCTGCCGGGCGTGGTCGACGGGCTCCTCGGGACCCTGCAGGGAACCACGCCGGAGGGAATCACACAGCGGGGCGAGGGCACCTCACGGTGTACGACGGTGATCCAGATCGGTGACTCGACATCGGTGGCCGCCGACAATGCGGCGATGCTGCCCACCGCCGGGGACACCGCGACCGCGCAATACCGCCGGATCGGTGCCACCAAGGTCACGGTCGACGCGGTGAGCGGCCGGGCCGTCGTGGGCGGACCGTCACCCGACGCCGAACACGCCGTCGCATCGCGTCTCGCCGCCGGTGAGCGCGGATGCTGGGTCATCGCGATGGGTGTCAACGATGCCGGTGCCATCGCCGGTGGCGGGATCGGGGCCGCCGAACGGATCGATCGCATCATGACGCAACTGCAGGGCCAGCCGGTGCTGTGGCCGACGGTGACCTCATCCCACCCGAGCAACCAGGCCTTCGGTGCGGCCGCGATGGCCACCTTCAACACCGCGCTGCGCGATGCGACCACCCGATACGGCAATCTCGCCGTCTACGACTGGGCCGGACACGCCGGTGCCGACGACTTCGGTGGCGACGGTATCCACTACACCGCGGCCGGAACCGCCGAGCGCAACCGCGGGTTCGCCGATGCCTTGTCGGTCGCTTATCCACCCGGTGCGGGCGCCACCCCGTCGACCCGGTGGGTGACCGGCTGACCGGTCGGCGGGTCCGGGCGTCGACCGGACTCAGATCGGGCAGGAGATCGAGCGATCCCGCTGCCCGGTGACCGCCTGCCGTAGACCGGCGGTCACGGCGTCGGCATACATCCAGGTGCCCGGCCCGATCGGGTGGACGTCGTCGGGCCCGAGATTCTCCGGGTGCGCGGCGGCCGCCTGGCACCACGGCGCGAGGAAGACGTCGGCGTGTCGCGGTGCGTAGCGCAGGACCTGTTGCGCCGCCTGGGGGATGCCGTCGACGGGACCGAACGGAACCAGCAGGATGATCTTGTGGCCGGGCCCGATCTCTTTCAGGATGCGGTCGAGTTGACCGTCGAACGCCTGCCCGTTGGTGCCGAATCCGAGGACCACGTACTTGCGTAGCGCTCGGGTGGCGGCGAGATTCTGGATGACGCCCTCGCCGCCGGAATAGTGGCGGGAGACCTGCGCGTCGATGTAGATCCCGGGGAATCGGGCGATCAGGGCCTGCGACGAGGCCAGCATCACCGAGTCGCCGATCGCGGTGATGGTCCGCCCGGCCGGCAGGGTCGGGGCGACGGGTGTCGGACGCGGCGGAGGTTGTTGCTGCGCAAAAAGATTCGCTTGTTGCTGGAGTCGGGCGAGCTCTTCGAGTTGGGTCTCCAACTGTGACTTGGCCGGGCTGGTCCCCAGGGCCACGCCGGCGAAGAGCACCACGGCCATCGACGCGGCCATCGCGGCGGCGAGGGACGGGACGCGTTCCGACGAACCGAGGCCGGCAAGCACGCCACGGAAACCGCGGCGTCGGAACGGTGTCTCGATCCAGCGGTAGGACATCTCGGACAGGACCAGGGTGACAACGCCGGCGAGGATGCCGATCGCCCAGTCGGGCCACGCCTCGTGGGCGCGGGCGTTGCCGCCGTCGAGCCATTGCCGCAGGAACACCACGACCGGCCAATGCCACAGGTACAGGCTGAACGACCGTTCGCCGAGCCACCGCAGGACCCTGACGCGCAGCAGCGCCGCCACCGGTCCGGTTTCGCGGATGGCGTTGTGGACGACACACGCGGTGAGGATGCTCGCCACCACCAGGCCGCCGCGGTAGGTGATCGGCGCGGTGTCGGGAAGCGTGAACAGCAGGACGACGAGTCCGACGAAGGCCAACGGTGCGAGGGTCCACCCGATCACGGTCGCCGCACGGGCACCGACCCGTCGCGGCCACGAGTCGCGGGCCTCGGCGTCGGGTGTGGTGACCAGCAACGCCAGCACCACGCCGATGAGCAGCCCGAAGGAGTGGGTGTCACTGCCGAAGTAGACGCGACTCGGGTCGGTACTCGGGTCGTAGAGCAGCACCATCGCCGCCACCGACGCCGACGCGAGGCCGGCCGCGACCACCGCCATCATGCGCAGCCGCGTCCGCAGTCGAGCGCGCCGGAGCAGCCACAGCATCGCGATGAACACCAACGGCCAGACGAGGTAGAACTGCTCCTCGATAGCCAGCGACCAGTAATGCATGAAGATCTGCGGTGTGGTGTCGGCGAAGTAGCTGTGCGACTGGGCGATCTGTACCCAGTTGTTGACGAAGAACGCCGACCCGAGGAACTGATTGACCAGTGCGACGGCGACGTCACCGCTCATCAGGCCGGCGACCGCCGTGCAGATCACCAGCACGGTGATCGCCGCGGGCAGGATGCGTCGCGCTCGCCGTTGCCAGAACCGCGACAGGGAGGTGGCGTGGGTGGCGCCACGCTCGCGCACCAACAGCGAGGTGATGAGGAAACCGGACAGGACGAAGAAGATGTCGACGCCGAGATATCCACCGGGCATCGCGGGTCCGTAGAAGTGATACACGGCCACCGACAGCACCGCGACACCCCGCAGACCGTCGAGGGCGAGCGCATGCCGGATGCGACCGGGCGCCGCGGGGGTGGGCGGGGCCGGCTCGGTCTCGGCGGCGCCGGCCGCAGCGGGTGTGGCGGGCTCGTCGACGTGGACGGGGAAGGGTTCGGTGGCGGCGTCGGTGTCGGCCTCCGCGGTGGCGACGACCAGCGGGTCCGGGGCGGGCGTGTCCGGTCGGGCACCGAGGGGCGGCATCAACTCCCGGCGTCGCGGTCGCATGATCGGAATCGGTGCCGGCATCGGGGCCAGGTCGTCTGCTGGTTCGGCGACGTTTCCGACCCGGGAATCCGAGGCGTCGAACTCGGCCTCGTCGGACGGCTCGTCGGCCGGGGCTTCATCCGAGTCGGCGTCGGTGTGAGTGTCGGCGCGAGTGCCGGTGTGGTCGTCGGCGACGTCGCTCCCGGGCGTGGACGGCTCGCCAGGAGATTCATCGTGGGCGCAACGATCGGCCGGATCGCTCGCAGGCGTTGCCGCGTCCGGATCGCCTACCGACGGCGCTGTGTCGGGGACCCCGATGGCGTCGTCGCGTTCGAGCGTCGGTGCTGATTCCGCGTCGGTGGTGGGCGACGCGGTGGTGTCCGGCTCGGTGGTGTCAGGTTCGGTGGCGTCCGGCTCGGTGGTGGGCGCCGGATCGTCGGCAGTCGTGAAATCGACTGCCGGGTCCGACTCATCGTCGTCGACGAGCGACGTCGATGGGACCGGCGGCGGGGGATATCCGCTGATGGCGGGTCCGACACCGGCTCCGACGAGCTCATGGGCCTGTTCGGCGGCGGGAGCGGTGACGACCGGCTCCGAGGTGCCGGTGACCGTGGCGGCCTCGGTGCGCCGGGCCAGATGACGTGCCTGTACGCCGGTCAACCAGGACACGAGACGATTGACCACGGTGAGCAGGGCGAGCAGGAAATCGTTGATGGGTGTGGCCCCCGGGGACACGTCGGCGTTGGGTGGTTCGAGACGAGGGTTGGTTCGCGGCAGCGGCCGGTCAAAGTGTAGACCGCTGCGACCTTCGCGACATCATCGGCTTCCGGCCCTGTCGATCACGCGGGGGACAGGCCCCGTTCATGGGTGATCCTAATGGGGGACAGTGGGTTTCGCTCGCGACGCAACCCGGTGGGTCAGCCCTGGCGGGGCGGCGTTGCGGTCTGCGGGCTGGTCGGTGCGGGACGCGGTGTCGGCGACGGCGGGATCGTCTGCACGCCCGACGACTCGAGTAGGCATCCCTGAGGCGGTGCGTCGGTGGCCGGGAACACCGACGCCAAGGCGATCGAAAATCGGTAGGCGCGCTGGATGTAGCCGGCCGGGGTGTAGTGGATGCCGTCGCTGAACCAGTCGGGACGCGCCTCGGCGGCCCAGTTGTACAGACGCAGGTTCGGGTAGCGCTTGCAGGCGCGGAGCAGCGCCTTGTTGAACCGCTGCATGGCGGCATTGTTGTACGCCGGATTCTGGTTCAACGGGCTGGTGATCACCGTCGGCCAGAGCACCTGCTCGTCTTTCAGGGGGCCGAGCAGCCGGTCGATGCGCATGTCGACCGGTCCCTGGCCGCCGACCTCCACATTGGCGGTGTCGTTGATTCCCATCGCCATCACCCAGCAGCCACGTTCGCCGCGCGCCAGGTGACCCTGGATCGCGGTCACCGCGTTCGGCTCGCCGTTGACCAGTTCGAGGCTCGACCGGGCGCCCTGGATGTCGGTGATGACGTTCTTCGCACCGACTGCCCGGTATCGTCCGGCGATCCGGTCGGCGGGGTTGGGCAGGTTGTCGGGGTCGTTCATACCGATCGATGTCGAGTCACCGATGTGGATCACCGTCGTGCAGCTGGTGCGGCGTTGGGTGACCGGCAGCAGTGGCCCGGCCGGTCGGGTCGACGGCGTCGTCGGGAGATCCTCGGCCAGGGACGCATTGTCCAGCGAATCCGGGGTGTCGGCATGCAGTCCGCCGAGCGCGACGAGTCCGCCGACCGCCAGCGCGGCGACCACGACGATCGAGATGATCAGATGCGACTGCCGGCGACGTCGCCGCAGACTCGGTGTCGACGGAGCCGGGCCGTGCGGACCATGCGGCGGCTGACCGGGTCGGGGTGGCGCGACCGGGATGCGGGCGGTCTCGGCGTCGGCCGGGGAGGCCGGGCTTTCGTGAACCGGGCTCTCGTGAACCGGGCTTTCGAGAACGGGGGCGTCGTTCACCGGCTGCTCGTTCGCCACGAAATCGGTGGCGTCCAGCGCGGCCTCCACGTCGATGGCGACCGGGATCTGGACCGTGTCGGCGTCGGTCGGTCCGACCGCGGGTGTCGGTTCGGAACCGCCGAGGGTTTCGCCGGTGTCAGACGGGGCGTGATCGGCCGCGCTGCTCGGCTCACTGCTCATCGAGTCCGGGGTGTCGACAACCCGCATGATGGGAATCTCGATCGTGGCATCGTCATCGACGGCTGCGTCATCGACGGTCGCGGTCTCCTCGAGGTCCGCATCGGCGGCGGCGCGGGCCACCGGAATCTCGGCGGTGGCGTCGTCGTCCGTTGGTGCTTCGTCTGCCGGTGCGTCGGGTTCGGCCTTGGTGAGCGAGACGGCCGGGGTTTGCACGGTCTCGGTGGCCGGGAGGTAGCCCTCGTCGAGTGCGGCTTCGACGTCGATGGGCATGTCCGCGGACGAGAGCGTTTCGACCTCCATCGGATCGGGTGCCTCGGCCGGTGTGGGGTCTCCGGTGGGTGAGTTCTCGCCGGTGCTGACGTCGGCCGGTTCGGGCGCGGTGTCGCCGGGCACGCCGAGTTGCCAGCCCGACGTCGCCGGGACCGTCTCCGGTGCGGTCGACGACGTGGCCTGCGCGAGGGGACCGGCGGTGTCCGGGGTCAGGGTGTCCGGGGTCACGATCTCCGGTGTCGCGGTCTGCGCCGCGCGGGCTTCGACGCGCTGCTGGAGGGCGTCCAGCCATCCGGTGAAGCGGGTGGTGAGGGCGATCAACCAGGCCAGGAAGTGGTTCATGAGTGTGTCTTCTGGATCGCGGGGAGTGGTGAAGGCCTTGCGGAAACCCTGACGTCGGATCGGGTCCTCGACGTACCGCCAGGACAGTGACGACAGGATCAGCGTCGTGACGACGACGATGATGCCGGTGGTCACGGGTTTCTCGGACCGGAAGGTCGCCGGCATGAACGCGATGATCGGCATGTGCCAGAGGTAGATGCCGTAGGAGCGTTCACCGATCCATCGCAGTGGTGGGATCGCCAGCACCGTCGCGACCAGCGATTCCGGTACCACCGTGGCGATGAGGACCGCGACCGTTGCGATCGACAGGAGCGCGATGACGTTCTGATACAGCGACAGCGATCCGTCGGGGGTGGTCGCGATCAGGTAGACCATCAGACCCAGTCCGGCCAGTGCGAACACGTCGATGGTGCAGCGCTGATTGTGGCTGACCGTCCGGGCGCGGGCCGGCCACCAGAACGCCAACGCCGCTCCGAGGAGGAGTCCGCCGGCGCGGGTGTCGGTGCCCTCGTAGGCGCGGGTGTTGTCGAAGCCGGCGTGCGCCACGCCGTTGAGCAGCAGGAACGAGACCAGCGCCAGGGCGAGGATCACCAGGGTGACCCAGATCCGCTTCTTGAAGACCAGCAGGAGCAGCCCCAGGAGCAGCGGCCAGAACAGGTAGAACTGCTCCTCGATCGACAGCGACCAGAGGTGATCGAACGGGCCCGGTCCGCTGAACCTGTCGAAGTAGGAGTCCGACGATCCGATGTTGTACCAGTTGTTGACGTAGAACAGGGCCGAGAGCGCCTGCCAGGAGAACTTCGCGAGTTTGTCGGGCATCGCGATCGCGGCCGCGATCAGCGAGGTGCCCAGGACGAGCAACACCGCCGGGATGAGTCGGCGCGCACGTGCGAGCCAGAAACGTTTGAGTTCGAAGCCGCCGGTGCGTGCCCGCGTCGCCAGCAACAGCGACGTGATCAGGAATCCACTGAGGGTGAAGAACACCCCGACGCCCAGCAGTCCGCTGGAGAATCCCGGGACGTGGAGGTGGTAGAGCACGACGAAGCCGACCGCGAGCGCGCGGAGGCCGTCGAGTGCGGGGAGGTACGTGGACCCCTTGTGGGTGGGACGTGGCATACGGGCAGACTGCGGCTTCGTTCTGGAGGCGGGCGGGGGTGACAACTGTGTCCAGGTGCGCCGAAAGGGTGCACCAGCCGATCAGTGTAGCCATGTCCGCCGACAATTCCACAGCGCCGTCACGGGACTGTCGTCCGGACGGGTGAAGGTCTGTCCGATTCGCGAAATCAGAGTGTGTCACAAAGGTTTTCGATGCGGAGGTCCTTTGCATCCGCAAGGGTCTCGAGGACTCAGCCCGCGACCCATTTCACCGTCGGTGTGGCACCTGTTCCGGGAGGGAAAGCGGTGGCCAGCGCGTCGGCGAAGCGACGGTTGCGTTCGGCGGTACCGGCGGCGGTGTAGTGGATGCCGTCGGCGAACCAGCCCGGCTGGGCGACCGCCGCCCAGTCGTAGACGGCCAGGTTCGCATACCGCACCGACGCCCGACGCAACGCATTGTTGAACGACGTCATCGCCGCGGCGTCGTAGGCCTGATTGCTCGGGTCGGAGGTGGCGACCGTCGGCCACAGCACCGGCCGGCCCTGGAGCTGACCCATGATGCGGTCGATTCGTGCATCGGCGTCCACCGAACTGCCGACCGCGATGTTGGCGGCGTCATTGACACCCATCGCGATCACCCAGCAGCCCTGCTGTCCCTTGGCCAGATGGGCGGCCACGGCGTCGTCGGCGTTCGGGCGTCCGTTGAGCTTCTCCACGATCGAGCGGCCACCGTCGGCGTCGAGCTCGACCGTCGTCGCACCCACGCGCTTGTACTGTGCCGAGAGGGTGTCGGCGGCGGTGGGGACGTGGGAGGTGTCATCGACGCCGACCGAGGTGGAGTCACCGATCTGGATGACCGAGGTGCAACGTGTGGTTCCGGGTGCGCCGTCGGGGCGCAGCAGATCGCCCAGCCCGGGGATCGCGGGGAGCAGATCCTGAAGCCCACCGAGCTCCGACGACGAGTTGGGCAGTTGCCCGGCGATAGCGCCGGCGATGTCGTCGATCGGGTCGGCCGAGGCCGTTCCCGCTCCGAGGAAGGCGATGGCCGCCGACGCGCCGAGCGTGGCCACGCCCGCACGGCGCAGGGTCCGGCGGCGACGGCGTCCGGTGGTTCCGGGTCTGGTACCAAAGAATTGAGTCACAATAGTCCCACTGAACTACATCAGTAACTCCTGTTGCAATTCGAGGCGGGCTACAGGTTGATCACGAATGGATGATCCGTGTCAGGAGAAAGTGACCTTTGTCGGCGTTCGAACGGAGTCGGTGGTTCCGTTGCCGATCTCGCCGTAGCTGTTGAGTCCCCAGCAGTAGATGTCGTCGTCGGCGATGGCACATGTGGTTCCGCTGGCGATCGAGACCGCTGTCACATTCTTCAGACCCGCGACGTCGGCCGGGGTCAGTTGATCGTCGAAGCCGCGCGGCCCGCGGGAGTCTCCCCAGCACTTGAGGGTTCGTGTGGTGGTGATCGCGCAGGTTGACCCGTAGCCGGTCACGACCGCCAAGGTGTCGGGCAGCACCGTCACCGGGGTGAGTCGAGTGGTCGTCGTACCGTCGCCGATGGCCCCGGACGTGTTGTCCCCCCAGCAATACGCGGCATCGTCGGATCGGCGCGCACAGGTCGTCCCGTCGTCGAAGGTGTCGCCGGACGATATCGCCGCCGGATAGGTGAAATCCTTCACCTGGGTCGGGGTGAGCCTGTTGACGCGCGTACCGTCGCCGATCTGTCCCTGCTCGTTGTGTCCGAAGCAGTACGCGTCGCTGTCGGCGATGGCGCACGTCGTCTCGTCGCCCACGGACACATCGGTGACCGATTGCAGTGACTCGACCTTGGTGGGTGCGGTGCGCGCGGTCGTGGTGCCGTCGCCGAGTTGCCCCTCGGTGTTGGTGCCCCAGCAGTACAGGAAGCTGCCGGCGATGGCGCAGAAACTCGACCCGTTGGTGGAGATGTCGGTGACGTCGCTGATGCCCGGGACCTTGGTGGGGGTCCGGATGTTGTCCAGGGTTCCCCAGCAATACGCCTCACCGGAGGCCACCGCGCAGACGCTGCTGCCGCTGGCCGAGATGTCGGTGACATCGGTGATGCCGACCACCTTGGTGGGCGTCGTCTGGTTGCTGTTGGAGCCGTCGCCCAACTGGCCGTGATCGTTCTGTCCCCAGCAGTACGCCTCCCGGTCCCGGATGGCGCAGGACACGAAGACCCCGACGGAGATGTCGGTGAACGACGGAGCGGCCACCGCGTCCACCGGCGACGAATCGGACCGGTGCGTCGCCCACACGGTGGCGGCCACGGCGAGGACGGCCACCACGATCAGGGCGGCCGCCGCCAGGAGCAGGTGGCGTCGACGATGCGGTGACCGGTCACGCGATTCGAGGGTCGGGGCGTTGCCGTCGATCAGACCGGCTGCGGGCGCATCGGGGACGGGCGACGCGACCGCAGATGCCCCGAAGCTGCCCGAGGTGAGTGGGACGGAGTCGGCGGCCGGACCGTGGCCGGACGAGACGGCCAGCACGGCGGCGAGTTCGCCGGCGAGCGCGGCGCAGTCGGGGTAACGCTGCGCGGGGTCCTTGGCCAGGGCCCGCCCGAAGATGGGATCGAGAGCGGCGAGGTCCGGTCGCAGCGTCGAGATCGGCGGCGCCGGTTTCGCCAGCAGGGCGGCCATCATCGCCGACGGGGTGGGTGCCTCGAAAGGTGCTTGGCCGGTGAGGAGTTCGTAGATGGTGCAGGCCAGTGAGTACTGATCGGACGCTGGTCCGGCAGGTTGGCCGTCGATGATCTCGGGCGCGGCATAGGCGAGGGTGCCGATGAACGCGTGGGTGGCGGTCATCCGGGTCGAATCGGCGAGTTTGGCGATGCCGAAGTCGAGCAGGACGACCTGGTCGATGGAGTCGTCGGGTTCGCGGGTGCAGATGATGTTGGCGGGTTTGATGTCGCGATGGATGACCTGGTGCCGGTGGGCGTAATCGAGCGCGGTGGCGGCGCGGGTGGCGACGGTGGCGACATCGGTGTCGGGGAGACCGCCGTGGGTCAGGTCGGTGCCGTCGACGTAGGTCATGGTGAACCACGGAGCGTCGTCGGTGACGCCGTAGTGGTGGATGGCGACGATGCCGGGATGGTTCAGCATCGCTACCGTGCGGGCCTCGTTGACGAAGCGCTGATGGAATTCGGTGTCGTCGCTGACGGACAGGGAGATGATCTTGAGGGCTTCGCGGCGCAGCAGATGCGGGTGCTCGACGAGATACACCGCCCCCATGCCGCCGGAACCCAGTTTGTCCAGGACGTGGTAGCCCGCGAAGGAGCTGCCGATCTCCAGTTGTGCCATCTCTACCGGATCCCCTCAGTCCGCACCAGCGAGGGCAGCGTGTCCGCCCGCATCAGAACGCGACCTCGGTCGGCGACTCGACGTAGTCGGCGGTACCGATACCGGCCTCACCGTCCTGGTTGTAGCCCCAGCAGTACACCGACTGGTCGGTGGCGGCGCAGGTCGTCGCGGCCGCCGTCGTCACCGCTGTCGCCGTTCCGGTGATGCCGGTGACCTTGGTCGGTGTCAGCAGGTACCCGCGCGGGTCCTTCACCGCCGCGTTGCTGTTGTTGTTGCCCCAGCAATACGGTGCGTCGTCGGTGGTGGCGCAGATGGTCTGGCCTCCCAGCGCGACGCTGCGGACATTCGATACCCCGGCCACCTGTGTCGGCACGCGTGTGAGTCGTCGTGTCCCGTCGCCGATCTGGCCGTAGGTGTTGTTGCCCCAGCACCACAGGGTGGACTCGCTGACCGCGCACGTGGTGCCGACCGACGTCGTGAGGTCGGTGACCGACGCGATGTTCGGAATGCGGACCGGGGAGCGCTGGTCGGTCATCGTGCCGTCGCCCAGTTGGCCTTGCCGATTGTCGCCCCAGCAGTACACATCCCCCGAGCGGGTCAACGCGCAGGTCTGGGCAGAGTCGGTGGTCATTGCGGTGATGTCGGTGACGCCCCGGACCTTGGTCGGGGTGGTGCTCGGGTCGGTGGTGCCGTTGCCGATTTGACCGTGGGTGTTGGCTCCCCAGCAGTAGGCACCGCCGTCGGCGACCGCGCAGGTCGTCGACGCGGAGCGAACGTCGTTGCCGGACAGGTACACATCCGAGCCGACCGCCACCGATGTCACGTGGGTCAACGAGCCGACCTTGACGGGCGTCGGGTGGTCGGTGGTGGTGCCGTCGCCGAGTTGGCCGTCGGCGTTGCCGCCCCAGCAGTAGAGCGAACCGCCCGCCACCGCGCACGCCGAGGTCCAGCCCACCGAGATGGCGGTGACATTGCTCAGTCCCTCGACCTTCACCGGCGTCATCGCGGGCGTGGTGGCACCGTTCCCGAGTTTGCCGTCGGCGGAATCGCCCCAGCAGAAGGCCTGTTTGTCGCGGATCGTGCACGTGGTGCCGTGTCCGGTCGACAGCGTCGTGGCCGTCACTTGGGTCAGTTCACCGGACCCGTCGCCGACGACCAGCAGGGTGGCGCCCACGGCAACCGCCGCGACGATCACCGCGGCCAGGACGCCGAGGCCGATCGCCAGAGCGCGTCGCGGCCGACGGCGCGGCGTGGGTGTGGCGGCGTCGGGGTTCGGTGCCGTCGGGGCTGCGCTGCCGGGGTAGGTGTGGCCGACACGCTCCGGGCCGGGTGAGCGGTCGGCCGTTGGGGGTAGCGCGTCGGGCGAGGTCGTCCCCGATGGTGTCGCCGAAGGAGTGAGGAGGGCTTGCGACGAGGTGGAGGTCTGCGGCGGTCCGCTCACCGGCGGCGCAGCCGCGGGCGGGCGCGGAGGTTCGGTGAACGCCGACGGAACCGGTGGCGGAGGCGTCGTGTCGGTGGGCACCAGGGTGGGCGCCGATGCCGAGGGAGCGGCCGGTGGAGCGGCGAGTGCACCGGCCGACGGGGTACCTGTTGTCCCGGAGTCGGACTCCGGCGGTGTGGTGGCCGGCGCCGTGGTGTGTCTCGGTGCGGGCGCGGATGGCGGTGGAACGGGTGCCGCCTCGGGCGCGGGCGTGGATGACTGGCCGCGTCCACGCAGAGACGGTGCCGCCTCGGGTGCAACCGAAGGCGCTGCCGCGCCGGAACCGCCGAGTACCGCAGCGACACTGGCGACGAACGACCGGCAGTCCGGATAGCGACGGGTGGGCGCCTTGTCGAGGGCGTGTCCGAACACCCGGTCGGCGGCTGCGAGATCGGGGCGGCGGGCGCTCAGCGGCGGTGCCGGCCGATGGAGGTGCCCGTCGATCACCTCCGAATCCGATGATCCGATGAAAGGTGCTGTACCCGTGAGCAATTGGTAGAGGATGCACGCGAGTGAGTACTGGTCGGAGGCCGGGCCGGCGGTCTGCCCGCCGATGACCTCCGGTGCCGTGTAGATCGCGGTGCCCGCCAGCGGATCGAGTGTGGGGCGTCCGGTGAGGCCGATGACGCCGAGGTCGAGCAGGACGGCGCTGCCGGGCGCCCCGGCCGCGACGTCGGAGGCGAGCAGGATCTGATTCGGCGCGAGGTCCCCGTGGACCAGGTGACGACGGTGGGCATGATCGAGGGCGTCGGCGATCAGGTCTGCGATCGCGAGCGCCTGCGCGTCGGGCCGTCGGTCGCCGGTGAGGAGATGGCCGTCGACGTAACGGCTGGTCAGCCACGCCCGGCCGGCGTCGACGCCGAACTGCAGGACTCCGGCCAGGCCCGGATGGATGACACCCTGCATCGCTCGTGCCCGGTGGGCGAACTGCGACGGGGCCTCCGGCGTGCGGGTGTCGAGGGTGAGAATCCGCAAGACCTCACGCCGCGGCGGTGCGGAGTGGTCGGCGATGAACATCTGGCCGAGGGCGTCGGCGCGGATGGGCGCGACGAGTCGGTAGCCGCCGACAGTCCCGCCCGTGCTCGCGTTCAACCAGACCCCCTTTGGTGCGCCATCCGCGATGTCGACGTCACGATACCCAACCGATGTCGCGGATTTCCCGGGTGGTCATTCGATCGCACTGTCCGGACGGCACGTTCGCGCGTCGACGCGGCGTGCGGGACGGAGTGTGGTTCAGCCGACCTGGAAGGTGGTGACTTCGTGGATCTCGGAGGTGTCGGCAGTCCGGTTCGGGGTCGAGAGATTGCCCGTATAGGTCTGTGGTGCCTGCCCACCCACACTGACCGTCACCACATAGTTCGTCGAGGACGTGCCGCACGACGCGTACAGGTTGACATACACCGTGTAGGTGCCCGAAGCGGCCTGCGGGTAGGTGATGTTCTCGTTGCGCTTGCCGTCGATATCGCAGTCGGCGTTGGAGTCGAGATCGAGTTCACCGCCGCTCGACGAGGTCTTCTCGTTGAAGTAGATCTTGCTGCCCGACGGCTCCACGAGGATCAGGTCCAGGTCACTGTCGACGTCCCAGGACGCGGTCACCTGCACGGCACCGGTGCCCACCTTGATGGCCTTGACCTCCTGGCGTACCAACGGTCCCTGATTGCCGGATGCGTCGACGCCGGCGAAGTAGAAGGCGAAGTCCTCCGACGGCAAGGTCTGTGCCAAGGTCATCACTACCGACGCGTTGGAGGTGGCCGACCCCAGTTTCACCTCGGTGTATCCCGGTGCCGGCGCTCCGGTGGGCTGCCCGTTGCGCTTGGCCTCCAAGGCGATGCGCATCGACTGGATCGGGGCTGTCGAGGTGGTGTCCTGCAGCAACGAGCCACCGTTGACGGCGGTGACGTTGTCGCGGAGCGTCAGCTTGGGGCCCGCGTCGTCGCCGCCGCTCAGAGTGCCGCTGACCGTCGACGAACTCGCCCCGGAATCGTTGATCGCGGTGACGCCGGTGACGAAGCCGTCGATGGCGGGCCCGGCCGCGACGGGCGTACCGCTCACCGAGCATGCGGTCGTCAGACCGACGATGACGGAAAGAACTGCGACGACGATCCTGGCGTGGCGACCCCGGCCACGACGTGTCTGTGCGGACTCCATGCAGATGATTAAAGACACCTGAGACCGATTTCGCGAGGGTAATGGTCCGACGTGGCGTGTTTGCCGTGGCTTCGGGGTCGCGTCGGTTCATTCGGGCGGGGGACGTGGGGATCGCCGGACTTATGGGGTGTCGGCCGACTGTCCTTCATCTTCAGAACCGCGATCGCGGTGTGGCCGCAACCGACGACGAGCTGAACCGTGCCCGCCGCGCCGCGGGTGGCCTTGTTGAATTCCGGACCGTGTTGCGGTGTCCGAGGAGGGGGCGTGACGTCACGCCGGCCCTCGATGATCCGAAACGGATGCTGTCGGGATCGCTCGGCATGCAGAAGGCCGGACATGCGTCGATCGTGGTGCGCGCAAAGGGATTCGAACCCCTGACCGCTGGTGTGTAAGACCAGAGCTCTACCGCTGAGCTATACGCGCGGGTCGGTTGGTGAGTGCCGTACCAACACATGAATGTAGCGGTTTGGGTGTGTGACACCCAAACCCAGATCATCCCGAGATCCCGTGGCGGGCTCACCCGACGATCGGCGGCAGCGCGAACAGCACGATCGTCGACCACACGACGTGTGTGCACACGGGGGCGAGAACGCCACCGGTGGCGCGTCGCAGGACCGCGCACACGGTGCCCAGGATGATGGCGGCGAACCCCAGCATCACGTTGCCGCTGGCCAGCGTGGCCGCCACGTAGATCACCGTCGAGGTGATGAGCGGGCGATGGGGGACGGCGGCGGTGAAGACCGCGCCCCGGAAGAACAGTTCTTCTGCGACCCCGTTGCCGAGGGTGATGACCGCGACGAGGGCGAGGTTGCCGCTGTCGGCGAAGGCCAGCACCTGACCGATCAGGTCGTTGAGCGAGGGGATGAGGCGGGTGAGGAAGGCGCCGACGACGAAGCACACGCCGACCGCGACACCGACCACGACGCCGAGACCGGCAGCGGTGCGTACGTCGGCGGTTCCGGTGACGGCGAATCGGCCGGCTCGTAGCGGGCCGCCGAGGACACCACCGATCACCCACACCACGCCCAACGCAATGGTCAGTGGGTAGAACGAGGCGTCGCCAGGCGTCGCCGACAGCGAGAACCCCAGCAGCACGGCGCCGACCACGAGCACACCGGTGACGATCTGGCGTCGTCGGCGTTGATGTGTCGGTGCGGTCGTCTCGCCGTCGGCGGTGAGCGCGCGGTAGGCGGCGGTGAGTCGGGCGTGTGAGTCCACGTCGTCAGACTGGCAGCAGAGTGCGTCCGAGTCGACCCGCGGTGCCGGCGGCAGAGATGATCGCCCCGGCGATGCGTCGACGCAACCGGGGCACGTCGCCGCCGGCCCAGGACGGGTCGGTGGTGGCCAGATGGTGCGGATCGCGCAGGGCGCACACCGATCGCGGGGCCGGCGACGAGACCGCCGCACGCACGGCGTCGCGCATCGGTGTCAGGCCACCGGCGGGATCGGGTACCAGGTCGCGAATGCGATGTTCGGCGGCACGCATCGGGTGATCGAGCGAGGTGATCAGTTCCTCGGTGAGCGACGACGGGATGGGCACCAGGACACCGGCCACCTTCCCGACGAGTCGGGTGCCCACGAACGGTACCGAGAAGCGCACGCGCGGCATCCGGATGGAGTCGAGGTAGGCGTCGAGCACCGACCGGTACTGGCAGGAGTCGGGCCCGGCGATGTCGTAGTCGCCGGGTGGCAGGCCCGGATCGCAGGCCGCCGACAGGTAGTGCAGCACATCGCGAATCGAGATGGGGTCCATGGGGTTTCGGGTCCACGAGGGTTCCGGGATGACCGCCAGACGATCGCCGACGTACCGGATGATCTCGAACGACGTGGAACCCGCGCCGACGATGACCGCGGCCCGTAACCAGACGAGGTCGGCGCCACCGTCGACGCGCAGCGCCTCGCCGGCGTCGGCGCGGCTGCGCAGGTGCGCCGAGAGCTTCTCGTCGTCGGGGACGAAACCGCCCAGATAGATGATGCGCCGCACGCCCGCGTCCCGGGCGGCCGCGGCGACGTGGGAGGCCGCCCGGCGGTCGGCGTCGGCGAAGTCGGAGCGACCGATCCCGTGCACCAGGTAGTAGATCGCGTCGAGGTCACCTGCCCTGCTCAGGGCACGCGACACCGAGTCGGCGTCGTCGGCGTCCATCGACACCGCGGTGACGTCGTCGAACCAGTCGAATCGCGCCAGCCGATCGGTGTTCCGGGAGGTCACGATGACGTCGTGCCCGGCTGCGAGCAGCGTGCACACGAGTCGTGATCCGACGTAACCGGTTGCGCCGGTGACCAAGAGCTTCATGAGGACAACGTAGGTGCGATGTGCGCGCTGCGGAATCGGCCCACGCGACTCGTGGCGTAGTCGCAACGGGTCCGCCGGCATCGGTCACGAAAAGGTCACGACGACCCTCCGCACGCGCGACGGTATCGTGCCGCCAACGTCTCGTGATGGTCGGCGACGGCGCCCAACTCGACCCGCAGCGCATCGGGCTCGATCACCGAGAAGTCCGCGTCGAAGGCATGCATCCAGCGTGCGATGGAGGCCAGTGACGTGGAGAAGACCCGGAGTTCGCACGTCGTCTCGTCGGCGGACTCGAGGGTGCCCCACGAATCCGAGATCATTGGTGCCACCACGGCGAGCGGGGCGTGGATGCGGACCCGGGCCGAGGCCTTCCGGTACACCGACCCGATACTGCGTTCCAAGAACTCCGCGGCCCCGCCGTCGGGGAGTTCTCGAGGCGAGAACCGGGGTCCGGTTGGGGTTTTCGGTTTCATCCGATCCACCCGGAAGGACCGCCAGTCGTCGCGGTCGGGATCGAAGGCCACCAGATACCAGCGCATCCCGTTGCGTACCAACCGGTAGGGTTCCACATCGCGCCGTGACTCGGTGCCGTCGCCGCGGCGATAATCGAAGCGCAGCCGCTCGCGCCGGTGGCAGGTGGTGGCGATGTCGGTCAGTGTCTCGGCCGATACCGCGCCCGGACCGGGTTGGCGCGGAACGGCTTCCAACGACAACGCGTCGAGTCGGTGGCGCAGGCGCGACGGCATCACCTGCCGGAGTTTGCTCAACGCGCCCGCCGAGGCCTCGGCCATGTCGGCCACCGGTCCGGTGGTCACCGCGTCGAGACCGAGCGCGACGGCGAGCACCTCCTGATCGTCGAGTAGCAGCGGTGGCATCTCCGCCCCGGCGCCCAGCCGGTAGCCGCCGCCGACGCCAACCGTCGCATCGACCGGATAGCCGAGCTCACGGAGTTTGTCGACGTCGCGGCGGACGGTGCGGGTGGTGATGTCGAGGCGGTCGGCGAGCTCCTGCCCCGACCATTCCTGCCGCATCTGCAGCAGGGACAGCAGGTGCAGCAGCCGGGCCGAGGTTTCCAACATGGAACCCATGGTGCCCCAGAATGCGGACGATCACTGTCCGCATTCGGGGTCTGCGATCACCGTCGAGGGCCGACCCGTCAGCCGCCGCACTGGGCGGCGGGGATGTTGGTGGTCGGGTCGGTGGTGTTGTCGAGCCACTTGCCGTAGGACTGTCCGCCGAGCTGATTGCGCAGTCGGCAGATGTCGTCGATCGTCCGGCCGGCCACCTGATAGACGGCGTAGATGACATTGCCGTTGTCGTCGCGACGACGCAACGACGAGCACGACTGGTCGGTGCGCAGGTAACTCGAGCCGGGATATGCGTTCAGGTAACCCTGCACCTCGCTCGCCCACGTCGCCTCGTTGACGGCGTTGCCGACGACGACGATGCCGGTGCCGTCGCAGGCGGGGATGCTGATCGGCGTCGACAACCCGAGATCGAAGGCAGCCCGTCCGGTGGGGGCCGCAGTCGTGGGGGTGGCGGTCGTGGGGGTGGCGGTGGTGGGAGCGATCGTCGTCGGCGCGGTGGTCGCGGCCGGCGTCGTGGGTGCCACGGTGGGGATTACCGGTTGTGTCGTCGTCCCGGCCGCGCCGGGCACCTGGGTGTCGGCGCCGCCCCCGGAATTCGATCCGCGTACCAGCGCCCACGCGCCGATCCCGATCCCGGCGACGAGCAGCAGCGCGATGATGATCAGGATGATCAGCACCGGTGAGGTGCGGCGTGGTGGGGCCGCCGGCGCCGGATAGGTGTAGTGCCCGGTCGGCGCGTATGGAGCCGATTGGGTGGCGAAGTGTCCGCTCGGCGTCGGCTGTGGTTGCGGCGCAAACGGTTGCGACGGGAAGGGTTGGGATGGGGCGGGTTGCGGTGGGGCGGTCGGGGGTGCCGACGCATAGCCCCCTGCGACGGGTGTGCTCGGTTTGTTGAGTCGAACCGGGCCGGGCGCTTGGCCGCCCTGGGCGGGACGCCCGGCCGGTGACGGTGCCGGAGAGCGGGTCGACGGTGCCGAGCGGCCCGATGGGGTCTTTCCCGGCGAGTCTGATCCGGGCGGGGTCATGCCGGTGCCGCCGCCGACGACGGGACCGGCGGGCAGGATCGTCGGTGGGGAGATCCGGTGATGCCCGGTGGCACCCTCGTAGGCGGCGCGCGCGGCATCGATCAGCGCGCCCGCGGTCGGAAAGCGGGCACCCGGTTGCTTGGCCATGCCACGCGCGATGACCGGGTCGATCGGTGATCCCAACTGTGGTGGGTCCTGGTTCAGGTGTGCGGCGATGAGCTGTTCGAAGGTGGTGGCCGACACGAAAGGCTGTGAGCCGGAGAGTGTTTCGTAGAGGACGCAGGCCAGGGCGTACACATCGCCGGCGGCGCCGACCTCGCCCGGGCCGAACCGTTCGGGTGCCATGTAGGCGAACGACCCGATCGCGGCGCCGGCCGTTGTCAGTCGGGTGTCGGTATCGGCTTGTGCCAGACCGAAATCGGCGAGGTAGGCGAAGTCGCGGGTGTCGACGAGGATGTTGTCGGGTTTGACGTCACGATGCACGAGGCCGTCGGCGTGGGCGGCATCGAGGGCCTCGGCGGCCTGGGCGAGGATGGCCACCGCGCGGGTCGGTGGCAGTGCCCCTTCACGATTGAGGATGCCGCGCAGATCGGTTCCGTTGACCAATCGCATGTCGATGTAGAGCAGTCCGTCGATCTCACCCCAGTCGTGGATGGGGACGACATGCGGATCGTTGAGTTTGGCCGCGATGCGGGACTCGCGTTCGAATCGGTCGCGAAAGGTGTCGTTGTCGACGAGATCTGGATTGAGGAGTTTGAGGGCGACGATCCGGCCCTTGCCGTTGTCGGTGGCCCGATATACCTGTCCCATGCCGCCGCGCCCGAGCAGTTCCCCGATGGAGTAGGGCCCCAGGGTGGTCCCGGATCGATCCGAGATCGATCGGTCGTCGGTACTCATCGGTTCATACCGTCCGCGGGTGCCGGCCAAAGAACTGCCAGATCAGCTGGGTGGCAGCGACTTTCGTTCCCGGTCCGGTGGCGGTGGCCAGTCGTGCGCCGGGCCAGCCGTGGCCGGCCCCGGTGATCCGGTAGTGCACGATCTCGTGGCCGAGGGCGGCGCAGAGCGGGTAGTCGACGATGGTGGTGGTCGCACTGATGGGGGCCTGCACCGGAGCCGGTAGACACGCGTTTCGCCGAGACCATGCGGTGAGGACGTCGGGGATCGGCGTGTAGCGCTCACCGAAGCGGACGCCACCGTCGTAGTGGATGATCGGGTCGGAGGTCCCGTGAAAGTCGATGACCGACAACGGAGGTGCGCCGGCGCCGGTGCGTCCACCCGGGCAGGCCCGCCAGGTCTGGTCGTAGTAGGCGCCGTTGACGATCGCGTAGGCGGCGAAATCCCCGGACAGTCGGCACGTCAGCATGGACACCAGTCCGCCGCCGTTGGACCGCCCGACCGCGAAGGTTCGGTTGCGGTCGACGCAGAAGGCCGCGCGGATCTCGCGCAGCATCGTCGAGGAGAAGGCCACGTCGTCGGCCTTCGGCGAGGAGTACGGGGCACCCTGCCACGACGTGGTGGAGTCGGTGCCGATGGTGGCGTCCGGATAGACGACGATCGCGGGCAAGTCCGAAAGCCCGGTATAGCGCTCGAACTTCGGTGACTTCTCGCCGTGACCGTAGAAGGCGAGGACCAACGGGAAGGAACTGCGTCCGGTGTATCCGCGGGGCACATGCACCCGATAGGTCCGCGTCACGCCACCCACCCGGGTGGTGTGTGTGGTGTCCGCGCTGGGGACGCGGTTGCCGCCACATCCGGGCGTCACCGCGGATGCCGGTGAGGCGACACCGAGCAGTCCGAGCACGACACCGAGAATGAGCGCGACGGCGGTGAGGGCACGCAGCATGGCTATTCGCGGCAACCCTCGGTGACTTCCGTACACGCGTCTCAGACTAGGGCATGAGCGGCGGTCGGACCGCGAGTAGTCCCAGGTCACCCGAATGGTGGACAGGCTGCGGGACCGGGTGATCCGCGCGACGGCCTGCATCGGCAACGTCGTGGGGCGTAGCGTCACATCGTCAGCCCGACGTTCCCACCAGCCCCATGAGCGGAGACATGATGCCCACCACCACACTGTCGGCCACCGACCTCGTCCCGGCGCTGATCGGTGAGTGGGCGGCACTGCGAGCACTCGCGTCCGACCTCGACGACGCGCAGTGGTCGGCGCCGTCGATTCTTCCGGGCTGGACCAACGCCGACATCATCGCCCACATCGTCGGCACCGAGAGGATGCTCGACGGCCGCGATGTGACCGCGCCGGACGGACTCGCCGGCCGCGATCACGTTCGCAATCCGATCGGCGAACTGAACGAGAAGTGGGTCGAGTACTTCCGCACGCAGTCACGTGCGGAAGTACTCGAGGCATTCGACGAGGTGATCGCCGCCCGCACCGCGGCGCTGAGGGCGATGACCCAGGCGGAGTTCGACGCCGATGCGTTCACCCCGGCAGGCCCCGACACCTACGGCCGATTCATGCGCATCCGGGTGTTCGACTGCTGGATTCACGAGGTGGACCTGCGCGACGCGACGATCGGTGGGGCGCCCGACGAGGCGGCGACGGCCTGGGTGCTCGACGAGATCTCCGCGTCGCTGCCCTTCGTCGTCGGCAAGCGTGCCGGTGCACCGGACGGTACGACGGTGGTCTTCGACATCAGCGGGCCGGCCGCGCGGACGATCCGGGTCGCGGTGAACGGGCGTGCGAGGCTGGTGGATTCGTTCGACGGTGGTGACGATTCCGCCGACGTCACGCTGCGCCTGGAGGCCGCGGATCTGGCGCGCCTGGCCGGGGGACGCAGCTCGGCTAGGCGGGAACGGGTCACCGTGATCGGCGATCAGGACCTCGGGACGGCGATCCTCGACCGTATGGACTATGTGATCTGAGCCCAGTCGACGGTTAATGGCGCCCACTCGACGGGAAAGGGCGCCCACTCGACGGGAAAGGGCGCCCACTCGACGGGAAAGGGCGCCCACTCGACGGTTACGGGTCGTGTCGGGCGCCGCGGCCGAACGCGCGGGCCTCCTCGCCCGCGATCACCCGGGCCGGCAGCGGATCGCTGAGTAGCCGGCGAACCAGGGGCGCCGACGGCTCCACCGGGGTTCGGGAGCCGACCACCACGACGTTGCCGGTGCGTCGGCCCTTGAGCATGGCGGAGTCGCCGACGAGCATCACATGGCCGAACACCTCCGCGACCGCCGCGACGTCGGCGCGGACGAGCGTCAGGTCACGACCGTCACCGCAATTGGCCAGGTAGAGCCCATCCGGAGTGAGGACATCGGCGACCGCTGCCACGAACTCGACGGTGGTCAGATGGGCCGGGGTGCGGTCGCCGGCAAAGGCGTCGCGGACGACGACGTCGCGAGTCCGCGGCTGCAGCGACTCGGTGACCGCACGGGCGTCACCGACCCGGATACGCAGCCGCGGCGCCCTCGGCAGCTCGAACCATTCGCGGACCAGCCGGGCCAGTTGGGCGTCGACCTCCACGGCGACGTGCCGTGACTCCGGATACCGGTCGGCGAGGTAACGCGCCAGGGCGCACGCCGCGCCACCGAGATGAAGCACGCGCACGCGGTCCCCGGTGTCGAACCGATCGTCGATGACCGCGGCCATCTGCCGCAGATACTCGAAGTCGAGCACCGTCGGATCGTCGGGATCGATGTGTGAGGAGTGCGCGCCGTTGATCTGCAACAGCCATCCACCGGAAATCGGGTCCGGCGCCAACTCCGCGGTGCCGGTGTCGATCGGGTAGGTGCCGGCGATCGGGACCGGACGTGTGTGTGCCATGAGAATCCGAAGTGTATCCGCCGGCGTAGTAGCGTGGCGCAGGTGAATCTGCTGCTGCTGTCCTGGGGCTTCGGTGCGGTCCCCGGGTTTCTTGCCGACACGACGGGAAAGTCTCTGTCGCAGTTGACGATCGGCTACATCGACGACGCCAAGATCCCCTACGCTGACCCGTCCTGGGCGAAACCGGAACGCGACCGACTCGTCCGGCTGGGCGCGACCGTCGTCGATCTGTCCGGGGCGAGGCAGGAACGTGCGGAGTTCGCCACGACGATCGAGCGGACCGACGCGGTGTATGTGGCCGGCGGCAACACCTTCGCGCTGCTGTGGGCGCTGCGGCGGGCGGGTGCCGAACAGATCCTGGACGGCCGTGTGCGCGAGGGACTTCCGTACATCGGCTGCAGCGCGGGATCGGTGATCGCGGGACCCGACATCTCCCCGGTGGAGCGGATGGACGATCCGGGCGAGTCGCCGGGACCGGTGGACCCGCACGCGTTGGGGTGGATCGACACCGTCCCCATTCCGCACGCCGACGGGCAGATACCGATCTATCCGCCGTCGATGATCGAGTCCGTGCGGCGCGATTACGGAACCGACCGCGAGCTGACCATGATCGCCGACAACGAGGCGTTGCTGGTGCGCGGAACCGTGCGCACACTCGTCGCGTCCGCCGACTGATGCGGGCGTTCCGGCCCTCGCCGAGCGGCCTGGTCCTCGGTTATCTCCTCGATCGTGCCGTCGGCGATCCCCGTCGGTTCCATCCCGTCGCCGGGCTCGGCGGCCTGGCGGCCTCCCTGGAGGCGGTGACCTACGCCGACACCCGCACCGCCGGGGTGGTGCACTGTGCACTGTGCGTCGGCGCGGCCGTGGCGGTCGGCGCCGGTACGGGTGCGCTGGCGGCCGACCGCCCGGCGATGCGGGTCGCGTTCACCGCGGCGGCCACCTGGGCGGCGCTGGGCGGAACCACCCTGACACGTGTCGGCACGCAGGTGGCCGACGCGCTCGACGACGACGACCTCGCCGGTGCCCGCGGTCTGGTCCCGAGTCTGTGTGCGCGCGATCCCGACGCGCTCGACGCGGCCGGGATCTGCCGGGCCGCCACCGAATCGGTCGCCGAGAACACCTCGGATGCGACGGTCGGCCCGTTGGTGTGGGGAGCGCTCGCCGGTGTTCCGGGCATCGTCGGGTACCGCACCGCGAACACCCTCGACGCAATGGTCGGCTACCGCAACGATCGATACCGGCGGTTCGGGTGGTGTTCGGCCCGCGTCGACGATGCGCTGAACCTGCTACCGGCGCGCGTGTCGGGGATGCTCGTCGCGCTCCTCGGTCCCGATCGTGCGGGCGCGGTGCGAACCTGGCGGCGTGACGCGTCGGCGCATCCGAGTCCCAATGCCGGGGTGGTGGAGGCGGCGTTCGCGGGGGCGCTGGGTCTGCGGCTCGGTGGGCGTACCGTCTACCCGCACCGCGTCGAGCAGCGGCCGGTGCTCGGCGACGGACACCCGCCGACGACCGCCGATCTGGCTGCGGCGGTGCGGCTGTCGCGTCGGGTGCAGGTGGGTGCGGTGGTCGTCGCCGCGGCGCTCGCGTGGGCCCGGGTGCGAGCAGCAGAGTCGCTCAGCCGCCGTAGCGTTCGGTGAGTTTGTCGCGGATGGTCCCGGTGGCGTGTTCGGTGTCGGGTCCGGCGCCGATACCGACCGGAGCGGTGTCGTCGACGGGTGCGGGGTCCGCTGCCGGTGCGCCTGCGGCGGAACGCAACTCGGCGCGCAACTGTTTGCGACGTTCGGAGCGCGACAGGGGTGGCGGCGTGAGCGGTGCAGCCGGCTGCGGCCGATCGCCGAGTGGTGTCGGCGTCGCGTCGGGACGGTCGGGGTCGGGGCCCGCTGCCGGCGTCTGGGCGGCAGCCGCATGCGCCGCCGCGGCCCGGCGCCGCTGCCGGATCTCGGAGAAGATGAAGTAGCCGGCGCCCAGCGGTGCCATGATTCCGAACGCCAGCCACTGCAGGCCGTAGGAGAGGTACGGACCCGAATCGAGCTGCGGCAGTCCGATATCACCGAGCGCGCCCGGCTGACCGGGCGACAACATCAGATAGAACGGGTCCATGGCGGTCCCGGTCGCCGCCGACAGCTGCGCCGGATCGATCGTGTACACCGTCAGCGCGCCGCCCTCGACCCGGGCGCCCCGCCCGTCGGAGGTGCCCTCGGCGGCGCGGATACGCGCTGTGATCGTCGTCTCGCCGGCCGGCGGTGGCGGGATGACCGGGGTGGAACTCTGGTCGGGTCGGACATATCCGCGGTCGACGACGAGGACACGATCACTCCCGGCGACGCGGAAGGGTGTCAGCACCTCGATGGCCGGCCGCTCCTCCACCGACCGCAGCCGGACCAGTGCCTGCTTGTCGGTCAGAAATGACCCGGTGACGGTGACTTCGCGCCACTCGGTCTTCGGGGCGAACGGCGCACCGGGCGGGGCGAGCTCGCTGATCGGCACCGGATCGATGGCCACCGCGGACTTGATCAGGTCATTGCGTTCCGAGGTCGCCGTGTTCTTGCCGAGCTGCCAGGGTGCCAGCAGCATGAAACAGGCCGCCGCAAACGCCACCACGACGATCGACAGGGCGATCCACCCCGGCCGAATGCTTCGTAGTGCGCGCATGGTTCAACGGTACCGAGAAGCGGTCCGCGCGTTGTGCCCGGATTCGTGCGACGCCGCTACTAAGCTGTTCCGATGCGTGACTTTCTCTGCCGGCGGTGCGGCCAGCGCCTGACGTTCGAGAACAGTCTGTGTCTGCACTGCGGGAGCGCGCTGGGATTCTGGCCGGCCGCCGGCACGATGGTGCTGCTCGATGGTTCCGGGCACGCCGTCATCGCTGGGACGAGTGTTCGTCGATGCGCCAACAGTGTTCGTGCGCAATGCAATTGGTTGGTGCCGAAGGATCAGCGCAGCGCCTTGTGCGCGTCCTGTCGGCTCACCCGGACCCGCCCCCGCGACGAGGACGTCCGCGCGGTGGCAGTCTTCGGGCAGGTCGAAACCGCCAAGCGCCGAGTCATCTGGGAATTGTCCGAACTGGGCCTGCCGATCGTCGCGCGCGCCGATGATCCGCGTTCCGGACTCGCCTTCGACCTCCTGTCGAGCCGAGATGTGTCGGTGATCACCGGGCACTGCGCCGGTGTGATCACCCTCGATCTGGCCGAAGGGTATCCGGTGCATCGGGAACGTCAGCGCGTTGAACTGGCCGAGCGCTACCGCACGGTGATCGGACACTTTCGCCACGAGCTGGGGCATTACTACCAGATGGTGCTCGTCGACGGGGCCCCCGATCCGGCCCGGGCGGCCGAGTTCCGGCGGCTGTTCGGTGATCCCGATGCCGACTACGACGCCGCGCTGCGTCGTCACCACTCCCGAGGTGCTCCGCGCGACTGGTCGGCGAGTCACGTGTCCGGGTACGCGACGATGCATCCGCGGGAGGATTTCGCCGAGACATTCGCGCATTACCTGCACATCCGCGACACCCTCGACACCGCGGCGCGCTTCGCGATGGCGCCGTCGGAGGCAGCACTCGACGAGACGCCCGCCGACGTCGCGGATTTCGACCGGCTCATCGCATGCTGGTTACCGACGATCTGGGCGTTCAACCAGATCAATCGATCGATGGGGCACAGTGGCCTGTATCCGTTCGTGCTGGCCGAACCGGTCGTCGAGAAGATGCGGTTCGTGCACGACCTCACCCTCTCGGAACGGGTCGCCGAGCACGCACGAACGGCCTGATCGCCGGGCGTCTCAGTCGCCCAGGCGGTCCCGGACCCAGTCGAGGAGTCCGGGCATCGCCGCCTCGATCTGGCTGCGGGTGACCGCGAAATCCTCCGGTGTGCCGTAGTACGGATCGGACAGATCGAGATCGTCGGCGGGTGCCGCCGGGTCGAAACTTCGCAGCAGTCGGGTCCGATCGCCGAGCCGTTTACGTTCGAGTTCCTTCACGTGCCCGGCGTCGGCGGCGACGAACAGGTCCGCATCGATGTGCTCCGGGCCCAGCTGGGCGGCGACGTGACCGTCGGGGTAGCCGTGGGCGAGCAGTTCGGTCCGGGCACGGTTGTCGGCGGCCTCGCCGACATGCCAGCCGCTGGTTCCGCAGCTGCTCACCTCGACGCGGTCGGACAGGCCGGCGTCGAGTAGCGACTGGGCGAAAATATTCTGTCCCATCGGGGAACGGCAGATGTTGCCGGTACAGACGAAACAGACGTGGAGTAGGTCAGACACCGAGTACCTCGCGCAGATCTTCCATCGACTCGACGCTCCAAGAGGCAGCGTCGCGCTCGCCGGGCAGGGCATACCCCCAGCCCACGATGACGGTCGGGATGCCGAATCCGGCAGCACCTTCCACATCGTGGGATCTGTCGCCGATCATCACCGCCGGTTGCTGCGGTCGGTGTGTCTGCGGGTCGAGCGGTATGCCCAATTGTGCCAGCGCATGGGCGATCACGTCGGACTTGTGACGCCGGGTGCCGTCATCGCTGGCACCGGCGATCACCCGGAAGTTGGCGGAGAGCCCGAAGTGATCCAGGATGGCCCGCGCGGTGTTCTGGTTCTTCGACGTCGCGACGGCCAGTGTGCGTCCGGCGGCGTACAGGTCGGCCAACAGTTGCGCCATACCGTCGAAGACCGCATTCTCCAGCCAGCCGACGTCGGTGTAGCGCGCACGATAGGCGCGCATCGCCGCATCGGCGGTCTCCTCGTCGAGACCGAGCGCCATCAGTGTGTCGATCATCGGGGGGCCGGCCACGCCGGCGACCACACTCTCGGGTGGCGGTGGCGCACCGACCTCGGCGAGTGCGTGTCGGAAACTGTTGGCGATCCCGGTGAAACTGTCGGTGATCGTGCCGTCGAGGTCGACGAGCAGGACGGTACCCGGGTCGGCAGGGTTCGGTGACCCCGCAGCGCTCGGAGACCCTGCAGCGCTCGGTGGTTCTGCGGCATGGCAGGGCTCGGTGGTCGTGGGTCGCTCGGTGGTGGACGACTCTGGGTCTGGCCGGGACATCACCCGTCCATGGTGCACGTAGTCTCTGACGGTATGACATCGGGGCTGCACGCACTCGACCGCCACGGCGATCAGGAGGCCGGCGACGGCATGCTCGACTTCGCCGTCAACGTCCGCGGCCCGGCGCCGTCGTTCGTGCGGTCGGCGATCGGGGTCACCCTCGATGACCTGGCCCGATACCCGTCGCACGCGGCGAGCGCGCGGACCTGCGCGGCGATCGCGAATGTGCACGGACGTGCCACCGACGAGGTGATGCTGCTGGCCGGTGCCGCCGACGGCTTCGAGTTGTTGCCGAAACTCGGCGTGCGCCACGCCGCACTCCTGCAGCCGTCGTTCACCGAACCCGAATTGGTGCTGCGTGCCGCGGGGATCGCGGTGACGCAGGTCGTGATCGACCCGGCGCAACCGATCGATGTCGACGTCGCGTCCCGCATTCCCCCCGATGCGGACCTGGTGGTCGTCGGCAATCCGACCAACCCGACGTCGATGCTGCACGACGCCGACGGGCTGGCGGGGCTGCGTCGTCCGGGTCGGGTGCTCGTCGTCGACGAGGCCTTCGCCGACCTGACCATCGACCCGATCAGCGGGCGCACCGAACCCCAGTCCCTGGCGCATCGTCGGTTCGATGACGTGATCGTCGTCCGCAGTGTCACCAAGACCTTCGGGCTGGCGGGGCTGCGGGCCGGTTATCTGCTGGGTGCGCCGGACCTGCTGGCCCGCCTGCAATCGGGGCGGCGGGCCTGGCCGTTGTCATCGCCGGCGCTGGCCGCGTTGGCCGCGTGTGTGTCCGAGCAGGGGGTGCGGTTCTGCGCCGAGCAGGCCATCGCGGTTCGCGCCGAGCGTGACCATCTGGTGCGGCGGCTCGACGAGATCGGGGTGTCGGTGAGTGCCCCGCCGTCGGCGCCCTTCGTCCTGATCGAGCTACCGCACGCATTCGCCATCCGGGAGTCGTTGCGCAACAACGGTATTGCGGTGCGAAGCGCTGCGAATTTCGTCGGTCTCGGCGACGACCATGTGCGGTTGGCGGTGCGGCCGGCCGACCAGGTCGACCGTCTCGTCACGGCGTTGGAGCGGGCGCGAGAGGAGATCTCCGTTGGCCGTTCATGAGGATGTGCCGGTGACGGTCGGTGCGGTCGTCGAGGTGCTCGAGGCGGCCTATCCACCACATCTGGCCGAGACATGGGACGCCGTCGGTCTGGTGTGCGGGGACCGCGCCGAATCAGCGGGTCGGATCCTGGTATGCGTCGACGTCACCGACGACGTCGTCGATGCGGCGGTCGCCGGCGGATACGACATGATCCTCGCGCACCATCCGCTGCTGCTGCGCGGCGTCGAATCGGTGGCTGCCGACACCGCCAAGGGCCGCATCGTGCACCGCCTGATCCGAGCCGGGATCGCGCTGTTCACCGCCCACACCAACGCCGACAAGGCTCGCCCCGGTGTCTCCGACGCGCTCGCCGACGCCCTGGGTCTCCTCGACACCCGGCCCGTCGAAACCGAACCCGTTGCTCGCCTCGACAAGTGGGTGGTGATGGTGCCCGAGGGCAATGCCGAACAGGTCAGCGAGGCGATGTTCGCCGCCGGCGCCGGACAGATCGGCGATTACCGCGACTGCGCGTGGACGGTGGTCGGCGTCGGGCAGTTCGAGGCGCGCGACGGGGCGAATCCGACGATCGGTGAGATCGGGGTGCGCGAGCGTGTCGACGAGGCACGGGTGGAGATGGTGGCGCGGGTGGAGATGGTGGCGCGCCGGGGTCTGCGGGCCGCGGTGCTCACCGCCCTGCGTGCGGCGCACCCGTACGAGGAACCCGCCTTCGACGTCATCGAAATGGCGTCACTGCCTTCTGAACTCGGACTCGGACGGATCGGGCGACTCCCGAAGCCGGCGACGGTCGGGGAGTTCGCCGCCGACGCCGCCCGGGTGTTGGGCACGCCGTGGGGTGTGCGGGCCACCGGTGACCCCGACCGCCGGATCGAGACCGTCGCGGTGTGCGGTGGCGCCGGCGACTCCTTGCTCGACGCGGTGCGCCGCGCGGGCGTCGATGCGTATCTCACCGGCGACCTCCGGCACCATCCCGTCGACGAGTCGCTGCGCGCCGGTGGGCCGGTGCTCATCGACGCAGGACACTGGGCCACCGAATTCCCGTGGTGTGCTCAGGCCGCCACACTGATCGCCGCGGCCACCGGATCGGCGGTCGAGGTGTACACCACTCCCACGGATCCGTTCACCGTTTGCGCACCGTGACGTCGCGGCGCGTAGCGTGAACGTTCACCCAGACAGACGAGGGCGGCCCGGGAGGCTGCCACGTCCATGACACGCCGCATCCATGACACACCGCATCCATGACACACCGCATCCATGACACACCGCATCCATGACACACCGCATCCATGACACAACGTCCATGACACAACTTCCATGAC
Organism: Gordonia sp. NPDC003950; assembly: GCF_053605205.1. Taxonomy (NCBI): domain Bacteria; kingdom Bacillati; phylum Actinomycetota; class Actinomycetes; order Mycobacteriales; family Gordoniaceae; genus Gordonia; species Gordonia sp. NPDC003950. The sequence goes on from NZ_JBSGIT010000003.1 coordinate 53,731, forward strand.
ACAAGGAGACACCCGATGAAGGTCGATGCCGCCCGGCAACGACTCCTGCTCGAGTTGGCCGATGTCGACGCCGGACTGGCGAGGCTCGACCACCGCGCCCGCAATCTGCCCGAGGATGCCGAGATCGCCGAGGCGACGCGCGGCATCGACGCCGCCCGCGACGATCTGGTGCGCGCGGAGATCTCCGCCGAGGACCTCGATCGGGACTATCGCAAGATGGACAGCGAGATCACCGGTATGCGGGATCGGGAGCAGAAGGATTCGGCGTTGTTGACCGCCGGAGGCCTCGCCCCCAAGGCGCTCTCGGAGTTGCAACACGAGCTGACCGGACTCGGACGTCGCCGGCAGGTGCTCGAGGACGATCTGCTGGAGCTGATGGAACGGCAGGAGGCCGTGGTCGCGGAGCAGGAGCGCGCCTCGGCGACCGTGGCGCATCTCGAGACCGAGCTCGCGGCCCTGCAGGGTCGGCGCGAGGAGGCGCTCGCCACGGTGACCGCCGATCGGGAGGCCCTCGACGCCCGGCGCGCCGACATCGGTGCCGAGGTGCCCACCGAACTGATGCCGATCTATGACCGCCAGCGGGCCGCGGGCAAGGTCGGTGCCGGTCTGCTGCGGGCGCGGCGCTGTGGTGCCTGTCGGATGGAGCTCGACCGCGGCACGTTGTCGGCGATCGGTGCCGCCGATCCCGACGAGGTGATCCGGTGTGAGGAGTGCGGTGCGATCCTCATCCGTACCCACGAATCCGGTCTGTGAGCACCCGGCCGGTGAGCGCTCCCTCCTGGCAGGGACAGATGGCCGCACCCACCCGCCTGGTGCTGGTGCGGCATGGACAGACGCCGTTGTCGGTTGAGCGCCGCTACTCGGGGCGGGGTAATCCGGCACTGACCGGGCTGGGCGTCGCCCAGGCCGCCGGTGCCGCCGAACGCATCGCGCTGGAATCCGAGGTGGCCGCTGTCATCAGTTCGCCGCTGGAGCGGACGCGGGCGACCGCGCAGGCCATCGTCGATCGCGTCGGCGGTGAGGTCATCGTCGACGAGGGCTTCGTCGAGAACGACTTCGGCACGTGGGAGGGCCTGACGTTCTCCGAGGCCAAGGCCCGTGACCCGGAGATCCACGCGCGGTGGCTCGGCGATCCGTCGGTGCCCGCACCGGGGGGCGAGAGTTTCACCCAGACCGCCGAGCGTGTCATCGCCGCCAAAGAACGGCTACTCGCACAGTTCCCCGGTCAGACCGTGGTGGTGGTGTCGCACGTGACGCCGATCAAGTCACTGCTGCGGCATGCGCTCGACGTCGGCCCACAGTTGCTCTTCCGATTGCACCTCGACCTCGCGTCGGTGTCGGTGACGGAGTTCTTCCCGGACGGTGGTGCCGTTGTGCGGTCGGTCAACGAGACCGCCCATCTGCGCTGACGGCGCTCGGTTCTGCACTGACGGCGCTCGCCATGTTGTCGACGGCGCTCGCCGTGTCGTTGACGGCGCCCAGAATCGGCGCAGCGGCGGCTCGGGGAAGGGCGAACGAGTCGGCGTGTAAGCCGGATCCTGTTCCGACCATAGGTCGGCGGCGACCATCCATCTGGGCACTCCGTCGCCGGGTACCTCAAGCGGCCCACCCGCGGGCTGGGGCGAGCAGCCCTCGTAACACCCGCGCACACGCACCCTGCGGTCCGTGCTTCGGCCTTGCTCCGGGTGGGGTTTACCGAGCCGACGCGGTCACCCGCATCGCTGGTGCGCTCTTACCGCACCGTTTCACCCTTACCGACCTCGCGGTCGGCGGTCTGTTCTCTGTGGCACTGTCCCGCGGGTCACCCCGGGTTGCCGTTGACAACCACCCTGCTCTGTGGAGTCCGGACTTTCCTCGGCGCCTGGCGTTTCCAGTGACTGGTCGTCCCATGCGCCGCGGCCGCCCGGCCGACTCGTTCGCCCGTACAGGATACGCCGGGCGCAATCGGGGACTGATAGGTGCTGTCGCCGAACACGAGAGCGCCGGCAACGAGGGAGGCAGCGCCGTCAACGAGATGGCGTACGCCGGATTCCGTGGAACCGGTGCGGCGCCGCGGTTAGGGTCGGGGAGTGCAACGCAGATTCTCCGCGCCGGATATCGATTTCGACGCGATCCGCGGCGAACTGGGTGTCTCCGAGGATTACGGCGAGGCCGCACTCGACGAGGCGGAGAACGCGGTCGACCGGCACGCCGACGAACGCACCGACGACACGCATATCCCCTTCGTCACGATCGATCCTCCCGGCTCGATGGATCTCGATCAGGCGGTCCACATCGAGGCCGTCGGTGACGGCTTCGTCGTCCGCTACGCGATCGCCGACGTCGCGGCCCTGATCGAGCCGGAGGGGGCGCTCGATCAGGAAAGCCGCCGCCGCGGCTCCACGATCTACTTTCCGGACCGATCGGTGCCGCTGCACCCACGGGTGTTGTCGGAGGGCAGTGGTTCGCTGCTGCCGGAGGTGACGCGGCCGGCAGTGCTGTGGACCATCGCGGTGGCCGGAGCGGGTGAGGTCACCGATGTCGACGTCCGACGCGCGACCGTGCGGTCGGCGGCCCGTCTCGACTACGAGCAGGTCACCGCCGACGCCGCCGCAGGGGCGCTGCATCCCTCCATCGTCGACCTGCCGCGATTCGGCGAGCTGCGCCGTCGGGTTGCGTTGTCGCGCGGTGCGATCGAACTCGACCTGCCCGATCAGGAAGTGGTGCGCGACGCCGCCGGGTGGAGTCTGCGGCTCGCTCCGCACACCGCGGCGGACATGTGGAACTCACAGGTCTCACTGTTGACGGGGATGAGCGCCGGACAGATCATGGCCGCCCACGGCGTGGGATTGCTGCGCACCCTGCCGCCCGCACCGGCCGAATCGGTCACCGACCTTCGTGCCACCGCCGCGGCCCTGCGTGTTCCGTGGCCGGCGGAGGCGACTCCGGGCGAATTCCTGGCGTCGCTGCCGCCCGACGAGCCGACGACCCTCGCGCTCATGTCCCACGCGGGCGGACTCATGCGCGGGTCGGGATACCTCGCCCTGACCGGATCCGAAACGACCGACGCGGCCCCGGAGTCCATGGTGCACGCGGCGATCGGCGGGGTCTACGCACACGTCACCGCTCCGCTCCGCCGCCTCGGGGACCGGTTTGCGACCGAGGTGTGCCTGGCGGTCACCGCCGGAAAACCGGTGCCCGACTGGGTGATCCGCGCGCTCCCCGCCCTGCCCAAGGTGCTGCGGTCGGCCGACGCCCTCGGCTCGGCCGCCGACCGGGAGAGCATCGACCTGGCCGAGGCGATGGTGCTCGCCGACCGCGTCGGTGACCGATTCGATGCGGTCGTGCTGTCCGCCGCGGAAGCGAAGAAGCCTGCGCGCATCTTCATCGACGACCCGGCCGTGATGGCGCGCTGCGACGGTACGCCGCCGCAGGCCACGCGCATCACGGTGCGGCTGACCACCGCCGATCCGACGCGCCGCACCGTCGGGTTCGCGCCGGTCGTCTGACGCGGAGTCGTTGCGCTACAGCGCTTTCGCGGCCGTGCGATACGCGGCCAGGGCACGTTCGCCCGCGGCCTCCTGGAGCGTGTCGATCCGGCCCAGGAGGAACATGTCCCGCCCGCTGAGCGTGGTGGTGGTGTCGACGATCTCGCTCAGCCGGGCGCGGTTGATGCGGGTGTCGTTGTAATCGCCGAGTGCCGACTGGATCTTCTTCGCGACAGCGGCAACCTTTTGATACTTCTTGATCTGCAGCGGTTCTCCGGCATCGGTGGCATAGCGCAGCTTCTTGGCCCGCTTGCGGATCACGTGCAGTTGCTCCTGCCATTCGTGCGAACCCTCGGTGAGCGAGGCCAACTCGGCCTGCGCCTTCCGAATCTTCTTGCGGTTCTTGGCAATCGCGGCACCGACTGCCGACGATGCGGGTATGTCGGCGTCCGGGCCGGCCGGCGGGTCGGTGATCAGGGCGTCGATGTCGTCGAGGAGTGTGAAGTACCGCTGGGAGTTCATCGCGGCGTGGGCGGCCCGGATCGCCCGATCGTGGATGGCCGATTCGGTATCGGTGAGTGCGGCCGCCAGGGTTTCGGACGGTTCGAGCCCACGCAGCAGGTTCGTGTCGATCTCCAGTTGGACCTCAGAGTCCCGGGCCTCGCCCAGAATGCGTGCGAGCAGCTGCAATTCGTCGTTGAGATGGCCGGTGCGGTCCGGGTCGAGCACGGTGGGGAATCCGCTGAGGATGCTGCGGATGCGGCGGGTGGCCACCCGCATCTGGTGGACCGCGTCGGAGGCGTCGACGCGCACCTCGGGATCGTAGGCGATCAACGCGTTGCGATGAATCGCGAGGTCGGTGACGACCAGTTCCAGTGCGGTGGGGCGCTTTCCGAGCCGCGGCTCGGAGTGGACCGGGGTGGAGCCGATCGCCCGCGCGAGTTTCGACGCACTCGACGGCTCGTGTGCACCCGCCGCGCGGAGGTGCTTGTGGGCGGCCTTCAGTAGTCGTGGGGTGCCGCCGGCGAGGAGTTCGAACTCCCACTCCGACCACTGCTGGATGTCGCCGCCGGGCAGCAGTGACCGGGCGGTGACGTGATCCTCGGCGAACTCCGCGAGTTCGACGTCGTCGACGCCGAGCAGCGTGGTGATGGTGCGGGTGGTCGAGATGACCGCGACCGGGATGAGGCTGCGGTGGCGGGTGAGGGCGAGCACCGGGAGCATCAGTGCGTCGGGGATGTCACCGTCGGCGGGGGCCTCGTCGAATCCGATCCGCAGTTCCTTGCGGGCACCGGGAATGTCGGTGGGCCGCTTGAGATGCCACCCACTGTCGTGCCCGCCGGTGCGGCGGCGCATGGTGATCCGGTTGCCCGCCAGATCGAGGTTGTCGGTGTCGAAGTAGGTGGCGTCGAGGGTGAAGGTCTCGGGTGTGCGTGCACTCACCACTCCCGGCAGAGCCCGCAGATCCGGGGCGACGATGCCGGCCTCGACATCGAACTTCAGCTCAACTTCGACCTGCTCAGCGGCCACGGGTCCTCCTGTCGAGAAAACAGATATATCCGAAGTCTATGCGGTGGATCGTGGTGGCCGTCGCAGGCTCAGCGATCGGCGAAGCCGTCCGTCGCCTCGATCAGATGATGACGAATCCCCGGTTCAAAAGAGGCATGTCCGGCGTCGTCGACGATGTGCAGCGTCGCCGACGGCCACGCCCGGTGTAGATCCCACGCACTGCGCATGGGGCACACCACGTCGTAACGACCCTGCACGATCACGGCCGGGATGTCGGCGATGCGATCGATGTCGCGCAGCAGTTGTCCGTCGTCGAGGAAACCGTGGTGCACAAAGTAGTGGTTCTCGATGGCGGCGAAGGCGATGTCGAACCGCGGGCCGGCGTCCTCTTTGGCCGCGGCCGCCTCCGCCGGCTTGGGTACCAGGTAACTCGTCGCCTGTTCCCATCCGGTCCAGGCCCGCGCGGCGGTCGCCGCGATGCTCCGATCCTCGGAGGCGAGCAGTCGGTGATATGCGGCGACGAGATCGCCGTCGCGTTCGGCCTCCGGGATCGGGGCGAGGTAGGACTCCCACTCGTCGGGGTAGATGTGGGCGGCGCCGCCGTTGTAGTACCAGTCGATCTCGCTGCGGCGCAGCAGGAAGATGCCACGCAGGACGAGTTCGGTGACGCGATCGGGATGGGTTTGGGCGTAGGCCAGGCCCAGTGTGGAGCCCCACGAGCCGCCGAAGACCTGCCAGCGGTCGATGCCCAGGTGTTCGCGCAACGCCTCCATGTCGGCGATGAGTCCGGGGGTGGTGTTGACGGCGAGGTCGGCACCGTCGGCGATGTGGGGTCGCGACTTTCCGCATCCGCGCTGATCGAACAGCACGATCCGGTACCTGGCCGGGTCGAAGAACCGGCGTTGATCCGGCGCGGTCCCGCCACCCGGACCACCGTGGACGAACACCACCGGCTTGCCGTCCGGGTTACCGGAGGTCTCCCAATAGATTTGCTGACCGTCCGTGGTGCCCAGATGTCCCGACGCATAGGGCTCGATCTCCGGATAGAACTCGCGCATGTCTCGACCCTAGGGCATCGATGTGCGACCCATCGCGCGCCGACCGACGTCCTGGTCGTACATCACGGTGCGATGTGAGTTCGTCCGACCGGATGAAACCGGGCGGACGAACCGGGTGTGGGCGTCGGACTGCCGTAACGTGCGATGCGCGAAAGCGAACCGAGGCGCGGAAAGGACCACCAGTCGCCGATGATCGAACACATGCATCTGGCCGGACCGGCAGCGGTCGACGTCCTGGCCCGCCGCCGCGGCGGAAGCTACTCCATCTCCGGGAGCATCGGTTACATCATTGGCATCATCGTCCTGATCGCGGCGATCGCGGCGGGGAAGTGGCTGTGGCAGAACCGGGAGATGGTGGCCCGCCGACTTCGGCAGCTGCAAGCACCCGGAAACCAGAACTCGATGCCGCCCAACGGGATGTCACCGACTGCGATGCCGCCCGGCTCGATGCAGCCGGGGATGATGCCGCCGGTGTCTCCGTACGGTCAGATGCCGCCCGCCCCGGCGCCGACGGCGGGGCCGCCCATCGGAGCCGCGCCGCCACCGCCGCCGCCCCCGCCTCCCGCGTCGCCCCCGCCTCCCGCGTCGCCAGGTGCACCGCGCCCGGCTCCTGCTCCGGTCCCGCATGCGACGCCGGCACCGTCGGCTCCGGCCGCGTTGCCGGGCGATGTCCGGATGGCACGTGACCCGCAGACCCCTCGACACGTGCTGGTCCACATGGCCAACAACGCGCCGCAACTGCATCCGCATCTACTGGAGAATCCTGCGCTCGAACCCGGCCTGCGTCAGTGGTTGTCCACCCGCTGAGAAATCCCCGAAGATCACCGAACGCGACATGACGATGCCCGCCGATCACGGCGGGCATCGTCATGGTGGTATCGGGGAACTCAGTAGCTGTGCTCGGGGCCGGGGAAGACTCCGCGGCGCACCTCGTCGGCGTATTCGGCTGCGGCCGAACGGAGTTCACCGCCGACGTCGGCGAAGCGCTTGACGAACCTGGCGGTGCGGCCGTGGGTGAACCCGGCCATGTCCTGCCAGACGAGGACCTGTGCGTCGGTCTCGTTGCCCGCGCCGATACCCACGGTGGGGATGGTGAGCTTGCGGGTGATCTGGCCGGCGAGATCGGCCGGGACCATCTCCATGACGACGGCGAAGGCTCCGGCCTCCTGTACTGCGATGGCGTCGGCGATGGTCTGATCGGCGGCGTCGCCGCGGCCCTGGACGCGGAAACCGCCGAGTCCGTTGACGCTCTGCGGGGTGAACCCGATGTGGGCCATCACCGGGATGCCGGCGGCGGTCAGTGTGGCGATCTGATCCGCGACGCGTTCGCCGCCCTCGAGTTTGACTGCGTGGCAGCCGGTCTCCTTGAAGAAGCGCACCGCGGTCTCGAGGGCTTGCTGCGGGCCGGCCTCGTAGCTGCCGAAGGGGAGGTCGGCGACGACGAGGGCATGCGGTGCGCCACGGACCACGGCGCGCGCCAGCGGGATGAGTTCGTCGGTGCTGACCGGGATCGTGGTGTCGTAACCGAGGACGACGTTGGCCGCCGAGTCGCCGACGAGCAGGACCGGGATCTCGGCGTCGTCGAAGATTCGCGCGGTGGAGTAGTCGTAGGCGGTGAGCATCGACCATTTCTCGCCCTCGGCCTTCATCTGGGCGAGGTGATGAACGCGGGTGACTCGACGGCGCGCGGGTGCGGCGCCGGAATCTGCGGGAGTGGCCGGTGCGGACGCACCGTAGATGGAAACGTCGGACATCGTTGTCTCTTTTCTTCCTCGAGTCCTGCGTCGGCAGGTACCCGGGCGGGTGGGACAACTCATTGTCCCACCCGACGTTCACCCACAGGGCGCCGTCGCCTATGGGTTTGGTCACATCGGCGCCTCGGCGCTCGGCGCGAATCACGAGCTGATCGGCCGGGCGGATCGCTTCCGGCCGTGGTCCATGACGCCCAGGGCCATGTTCCACGATGAGAGAACAGTCGTCCGAATCGCGAGACGAGATGTCGAAAGTTGCAGGATGTTGCGTTCGACTTGTGAACGTAACACGGATTTAACAGGGCATCCCTAATGTCGGCGGTCATGGATCGCCAAAAGGAATTCGTGCTCCGGACCCTCGAAGAGCGCGACATCCGATTCGTGAGGCTATGGTTCACCGACGTTCTGGGATATCTCAAGTCCGTCGCGATCGCGCCGGCAGAGCTCGAGGGAGCGTTCTCCGAAGGGATCGGGTTCGACGGCTCGGCCATCGAAGGGTTCTCGCGGGTGTCGGAGGCCGACACCATCGCCAAGCCGGATCCGTCGACCTTCCAGATCCTGCCCTGGACCACCTCGGCCGGCCGTCATCACTCCGCACGCATGTTCTGTGACATCGCGATGCCCGACGGCACCCCGAGCTGGGCGGATTCCCGGCACGTGCTGCGCCGGCAGTTGAACAAGGCCGCCGATCTCGGATTCAGTTGCTACGTCCACCCCGAGATCGAGTTCTTCCTCCTCAAGGACGCGCCGCTGGACGGCAGCGTGCCCACCCCGGCGGATTCGGGCGGTTACTTCGATCAGGCCGTCCACGACGCGGCGCCCAACTTCCGTCGACATGCCATCGAGGCGCTCGAATCGATGGGCATCTCGGTGGAGTTCTCCCACCACGAGGGTGCACCCGGGCAGCAGGAGATCGATCTGCGCTACGCCGACGCGCTCTCGATGGCCGACAACGTGATGACCTTCCGCTACGTCATCAAAGAGGTCGCCATCGACGAGGGCACCTGGGCGACGTTCATGCCCAAGCCGTTCAGCGATCACCCGGGCTCGGCGATGCACACCCATATGAGCCTGTTCGAGGGCGAGACCAACGCGTTCCACAACCCCGACGATCCGATGCAGCTCTCCGACACCGGCAAGAAGTTCATCGCCGGCATCCTGCATCACGCCGCCGAGATCAGCGCGGTCACCAATCAGTGGGTGAACAGCTACAAGCGCCTCATCCACGGCGGTGAGGCCCCCACCGCGGCCACCTGGGGCGGCGCCAACCGGTCGGCGCTCATCCGCCTGCCGCTTTACACCCCCAACAAGGCGTCCTCGCGGCGCGTCGAGGTGCGCAGCCCCGACTCGGCCTGCAACCCCTACCTCACCTTTGCGGTCCTGCTCGCCGCCGGACTCAAGGGCATCGCCGAGGATTACGAACTCCCCGACGAGGCCGAGGACGACGTCTGGGCGCTGACCCCGGCGGAGCGTCGCGCCATGGGATACAAGGAACTGCCCGGCAGCCTCGCCGACGCGCTGCAGGCGATGGAGTCCTCCGAACTCGTTGCCGAAGCCCTCGGCGAGCACGTCTTCGAGTACTTCCTGCGCAACAAGTGGACCGAATGGACCAACTACCGCAGCCTGGTCACACCGTTCGAACTGAGGAATTACCTGCCGCTGTGACGCCGGTGCGCCCGGCACATCGGGCAACCGGCGCGCAGTTCGGCAGACACGCTGAAGGGGGACCGGCGTCGGTGTCCGGCGTGCGGGGCGTTATTTTCGTGGGGTGACATCGCTCCACGGTCGAGGTGCCGTCCCCAGCGCCGGGCGGTTGGGTCTGCTCAACTCGTCCGCGCCCGCCGACCTGGCCGAGTTGGGGTGGGATTCGGAGACGTCGATCGATCTGCTGTGGGCGCTGTCGCGGGCGCCCGATGCCGATCTGGCCCTGCGCGCGCTGACCCGGCTCCGTGCCGCCGCCGCGCCGGGCGACTGGGATGAGATCGATACCTTGCTGCGGGCGGACAAGGGGTTTCGAGGGCGGCTCTTCGGGATTCTCGGTTCCTCCGACGCCCTCGGCGATCACCTCGTCGCCGAGTCGTCGTCGTGGCGCACGCTCATCTCCGACACGCTCCCGAGCCTCGACGAGATCTACTCCTCGATGCTGGCGTCGGTCGACGCGGTGGCCGAACCCGGTGAACTGGAGAAGGGCAACAAGGTCTTTCGGGCCGGGTTCAGTGGGCCCAAGGCGGTTGTGGCGATGCGGCTGGCCTACCGTGACCTGATCCTGCAGCTCGCCGCGCACGACGTCGCCTCCACCGTCGAGGACGAGCAGGTGATGTGGTTCCCCGAGGTCGGGGCGTTCCTGGCCGATCTCGCCGACGCGGCATTGACCACCGCACTGGCGGTGGCCATCCGAGAGGTGTGCGGTGACGCGCCGTTGACCGTTCGGCTCGGAGTCATTGCGATGGGCAAATGCGGTGCGCGCGAACTGAATTACGTCAGCGACGTCGACGTGGTGTTCGTCAGCGAACCCGCCGACGGCCGCTCGGCCCGCATCGCCGGTGAGCTGATGCGGGTCGGATCGCTCGCGTTCTTCGAGGTCGACGCGGCGCTGCGCCCGGAGGGCAAGGCCGGGGCACTGACCCGCACGCTCGAATCACACATCGCCTATTACGACCGGTGGGCCAAGACCTGGGAGTTCCAGGCCCAGCTCAAGGCCCGGCCGATGACCGGCGACCTGGAACTGGCCAACGCGTACTACGAGGCGATCAACCCGCTCGTCTGGCAGGCGGCCGAACGCGAGGACTTCGTGCACGAGGTGCAGGCGATGCGTCGCCGCGTGGAGGAACTCGTCCCCGAGGACGAACGAGAACGCAACCTGAAGCTGGGCAGCGGCAGCCTGCGTGACGTCGAATTCGCCGTGCAACTGCTGCAGATGGTGCACGGCCGGGTCAACGAGAACCTCCGCGTCCGCGCCACCGTCGACGCGCTCGAGGCGCTGACCGCCGGTGGCTACGTGGGACGCGACGACGGGGCCAACCTCATCGCGTCGTACCAGTTCCTGCGGCTCCTCGAACATCGACTCCAGCTGCAGAAGATGACGCGGACCCATCTGCTGCCCGAGTTCGACGACGACGAGAGCATGCGGTGGCTCGCGCGCGCGGCCCACATCCGACGCGAAGGCGACCTGGACGCCACGGCGGTGTTGCGTCGCCAGATCAAACACCAGGCGCTGCGGGTGCGTCGGCTGCACCAGAAACTCTTCTATCGGCCGCTGTTGGAGGCCGCGACCCGCTTCAACCCCGAGGAACTGACGCTCAGCGACAAATCCGCCGAGAGGCGTCTGGCCGCGCTGGGCTACGCACAGCCCGAGCGGGCGCTCAGCCACATCCGGGCCCTCGCATCGGCGCCGGGGCGACGCGGTCAGGTGCAGTTGCTGATCCTGCCGCAACTCCTCGAGCACATCGGCGACACCCCGGACCCGGACGCCGGACTGCTCAACTACCGCCGGCTCTGTGAGGAGATGGACAACGACTGGTTCCTGCGGCTGCTCCGCGACGACGGTGTGGTCGCCGAACGCCTGATGAAGGTGTTGGGGACCTCCGAGTTCATCGCGAATCTGCTGATGCGCTCGCCGGAGGTCATCCACCTCTACTCCGACGGGGCCAACGGGCCCAAACTCTGCGAGGCCCGCCCCGAGGACGTGGCCAAGGGCCTCGTCGCCTCCGCGGTGCGCCAGACCGATCTGCAGCGGGCTGTCGCCGTGGCACGGTCGCACCGCCGTGCCGAGCTGGCCCGCATCGCCTCGGCCGACGTCCTGGGAATGATGGATGTGCCGCAGGTCTGCCACGCCTTGTCGAGCATCTGGGCCGCGGTCCTCAACGCGGCGCTCACCGTGGCCACCAACGCCTCCGAAGCGGAACGGGGCGCGGAGGCGCCGGCGCTCATCGCGGTCATCGGTATGGGACGTCTGGGCGGACTGGAGCTGGGCTACGGCTCCGACGCCGACGTGCTGTTTGTCTGCCAGCCCAAACCCGGCGCCGACGAGCAGGTCGCGGTGCGCTGGGCGCAGAGCATTGCCGAACGGGTCCGGTCGATGCTGGGTTCGCCCAGTCAGGATCCGCCCCTGGTGGTCGACACCGGTCTGCGTCCCGAGGGGCGCAACGGGCCGGTGGTGCGCACCCTGGCGGCGTACGAGGCGTACTACGAGCAGTGGGCCCAGCCGTGGGAGATCCAGGCATTGCTGCGGGCCCATCAGGTGGCCGGCGACAATCAACTCGGCATCGACTTCCTGCACATGGCCGACCGGATCCGGTACCCGGCCGGCGGGGTGTCGTCGGCGGCGGTGCGTGAGATCCGGCGGATCAAGGCCCGCGTCGACTCCGAACGGCTGCCGCGTGGCGCCGACCCGGCCACCCACACCAAACTGGGACGCGGGGGTCTTGCCGACGTCGAGTGGACCGTGCAGCTCATGCAGCTGCGCTACGCCCACCGATACGCGTCCCTGCACAACACCTCGACCCTGCAGACCCTCGACGCGATCGGTTCTGCGGAACTGCTGGGGGAGAACGATGTCGCGACCCTCAAACAGGCGTGGCTGACCGCGACCAAGGCCCGCAACGCGCTGGTCCTGGTGCGTGGTAAGCCGGTCGATCAACTGCCGGCGCCCGGAAAGCAGTTGCGGCAGATCGCTTTTGCGGCCGGCTGGCCGGAGGATCAGGCGGCGGAGTTTCTGGAGAACTACCTGCGGGTGACCCGCCGGGCAAAGAACGTGGTGCGCAAGGTCTTCGGGGCCTAGCAGTGCGCAGACTGCTTGCCTTCGTCGCGATCACCATCGGATGGATCCTGCTCGCGGCCACCGGCGTCGCCGACTTTCTACACTTCTTCACCTCCCGTGGCACCTATGCGATCTACGCCACCGCACTGGTCCCGCTGACGATCGTGACCGGCGTGGCGGCGTTCGTGTTCTTCCTCGTGCTTCGGCGGTGGGTGGCGCTGGCGCTGACGGTCGTCGCGATCGCGGTGTTGTGCTTCACGCAAGGACCGCTCTGGGTGTCCCAGACCGCCCCCGCCGGTGACCGTTTCACCGTGGTCACCGCCAATCTTCAGTTCGGCGGTGGCAACGTCGACGACGTCGCGGCGGCCGCTGCGGACGCCGACCTCGTCTCCTTGCAGGAGGTCACCCCGGAGGCACTCGCCCGGGTCCGCGAAAGTGCGCTGGCACAACGACTTCGGTATGAGTACGCGATTCCGGGACCGCAGGCCGCAGGCACCGTCCTGCTCAGCAGTCGGCCACTTACCGACGAGCAGCGTATCCCCAACATGGTGCTCAACAACCTCTCCGCACGTACCCCGGTCCCGGGCGCGCGGTCGACGAGAGTGCTGGCGGTGCACACGCCGGCGCCGTTGAGCGGGCATGCCGGCGACTGGGCGCAGGACATGGGCCTGCTCAAAGCGCAACTCCAGGCTTTGCCCGACGGCCCGGTGATCGTGGCCGGCGACGTCAACGCGACCTGGGATCACGTGCAGTGCCGAGACCTCTTGACCGACGGATTCGCCGACACCACCTCCCAGGCCGGGGCCGGATGGCGCCCGACCTTCCCGACCGATCGATTCGGTGACCGACCTCTCGCGGCGATCGATCACGTGATCGTGCGCGGGTTCATTGCGACCTCGGTGCGGACTTTCTCGGTGTCGGGGTCGGACCATCGGGGTGTGGTGGTCACCCTGGTGGCCGCCTGACCGTCCGCGCCGGGGGCTGGTGGTGTGATCAGGTTTGCCACACCTTTCCTCCGTCGTGCCCAGGGTGGTATCAAAGGTGCATCATGACGTCGATTTCCGATCCCCCCGCCACGGTCCCCCCGGCCACGGTGTCCGCGCGGCTGCGTGCGGCCACCGCGGTGGCACATGAGCAGGCCGAGAGTTCCCCGTTTATCGACGACCTGATGTCGGGCCGACTCGATGTCGATGCGTACGCCGGGCTGGCGCAGCAACTGCTGTTCGTCTATCGCGCTCTGGAAGATGTCGGGGATCGGCTCGCCGGTGACCCGGTGGCCGACGCGGTCCGTGACGAGAGGCTACGGCGGGTCCCGCGGCTGACGGCCGATCTCACCGCCCTGGGTGTGGACGTCGATGCCCTCACTCCTTCGCCGGCGGTGGTGGGCTATGTTTCGGCGATCGAGGCCACCGCGGTCGACCCGGCTCGCTACGTCGCCCACCACTACACGCGGTACCTCGGCGACCTCAGCGGGGGACAGGTCGTCGCGCACCGGATGCGTCAGCATTACGGCGTCGACGACGCCGCGCTGACCTTCTACGCCTTCGACATCGACAAGCTCAAGCGCTACAAGGATTCCTACCGGGACAGCCTCGACGCGCTGCCCCTCGATGCCGAGGGCGTCGACCGTCTCGTCGACGAGGCGATCGGGGCGTTCGGCCACAATCAGGCGCTCTTCGCCGACCTGGCGGCCGATCGCGACTGATCGTTTGGTGGATGGCTCACGCGCGCTCGATCGTGTGCGCCAGTCCGTCGAGAATCACCTCGAGCCCGAATTCGAGTTGCTCGGTCACGAAGTCGTCGTTGTCGTCGGTCAGCCGGGCGTCGCCCACCGCACCGAGCAGCGCGGGATAGTGGGTGTCGTCGATGAGGTGGACGACCATCTCCTCATAGCTCATCGCCGACGGGGATTCCGGGCGGGCGCTGCCGAGCAGGCCCATCTGCGTCGCCTGCCGGAGGGTCTGACGGACGAAACCGTCGACGAGCAGGAGTGCGTTCATCTTGTGCTGACCCGAGAGCGCTGTGCCGTCGAAGCAGCGGATGCCGGCCTCGGTCCAGGACAGGACGTTGGGGCCCACCGGCGGCCGCGACATCGGGATCTCGGTGAGCCAGGGCCGTCGTCGTAGGTCCGCCGCAGCCGTCATGGCCCACTCGCCGATGCGCTCGCGCCAGGTTCCGCGAGTGCCCAGCGCGTCGTCGGCGGGGCCGTATGCCTCGTCGACGAGCAGGTCGATGATGTCGGCCTTGCTGTCGACGTAGCGATACAACGCCATGGTGCTCAGCCCGACGGCGTCGGCGATGGCCTTCATCGACACCGCCTCCCACCCCCGTTCGTCGGCGACCGACACCGCGGCGCGGGCGATGTCTCGGACGGTCAGCGCCGGTCTCGGGCCGCGTTTGGTCGTCGGAACCGAACGACCCCACAACGCTGCGATCGATCTCGGGAGGGATGCGGCGACGTCCGCGTCGTCGGATGAGGGCATGCCTCCATCGTACTAATTGCTTGTGCTGTACGCAGATAACTCCTATCATCTGGATATGACATAAACAGTATGTGTCATACGCAGAAAGGAGTTGTTCTCATGACCTCTCGTTCCCCGTGGCTGTCGGTGGTGATCCTCTGCCTACCGATGCTGATCGTCTCGATGGATGTCTCGGTGCTGTTCTTCGCCGTGCCCTACATCGCGGCCGACCTCAATCCTTCTCCCGTGCAACAACTCTGGATCTTCGATGTCTACGGCTTCGTTCTCGCCGGGCTCCTGCTGACCATGGGGTCGGTGGCCGATCGGGTCGGGCACCGACGGCTGTTGATGTGGGGCGCAGCGGGATTCGGCGCCGCCTCCGTCCTCGCGGCGACAGCCTCTTCGCCGGCGATGCTCATCGGTGCGCGCGCCGTCCTGGCGATGTCGGGTGCCACGCTCATGCCCACCACGCTGGCCCTCATCAAGTACGTCTTCGACGGTGACGACGCGCGCCGGGCCAAGGCCATCGCGACCTGGAATGCCGTGCTGGCGGGCGGAGTGGCCGTCGGCCCCATCATCTCCGGACTACTCCTCGAGCACTTCTGGTGGGGATCGGTTTTCCTGATCAACCTGCCGGTGATGGCGCTGCTGCTGATCGTGGCGCCGTTCGTGCTTCCCGGGGCGACGGCGGTGGCCGGGCGGCACGTCGACCTGCCCAGCGCGGTGCTGGCGCTGGCCGGTGTGCTGCCGACGGTGTACGCGCTCAAGGAGTTGGCCGCGAACGGCTGGTCACCACAGCGTGGCCTGATGCTGGTCGTCGGTGTGGTGGCATTGTGTGCCTTCGTTGTTCGCCAGCAGCGTCTGACGGTACCGATGCTCGATCTCGGGCTTCTGGCACAACGGCGGTTCGCGGTGTCGGTCACGACGAATCTGGTGTGCATGTTCGCGCTGCTCGGCAACTCGGTGATCGTCACCCAGTATCTGCAGTCGGTGCTCGGCTACAGTCCGCTGCGGGCCGCGGTGTGGAGTGTGCTGCCGACGGTGGCGGTTGCCGTCGCCGCGCCGGTCGCGGTGAGCGCCGCCGCACGCATGGGAAGGCCCGTGGTGATGATCAGCGGGCTACTCGTGGGGGTCGGGGGATATGTGGTGCTCGCGTTCTCCGGAACACACACCTTGATCACGGCGCTCGTCGGATCGGCACTGCTCGCGTCGGGGATCGTCGCGACGACGTCGGTGGTGGCCGATCATGTCGTCGGTCTCGCCCCGACGGAACGCGCAGGTGCCACGGCCGGACTCTTGGAGACCACCAGCGAACTCGGCGGCGCGCTCGGTATCGCGGTGCTCGGTAGTGTCGTGAGCGTGGTGTATCGGTCGGCGTTCCCCTCCGCGGCAGGATCGGGGGCGGCGGCGGACAGTCTCGCCGGTGCCGTCGCCCAGTCTCATTCGCTGCCGCCCGGCGACGCCGCAACAGTGGTGGACGCGGCACGTGCCGCGTATGTGAGCGGGATGTCGGCGGCGGCGTGGACCGGCGCCGCGGTGCTCCTCGCCTGCGCGGCACTGGTCGCATGGGCAACCTGGATGCCCCGTCGACGGCTTCGGCGCGTCGAACCACTGGGGATCGTTGCGCCGATCGGAGGCCGCGGGTGAGTGGTGGTCAGTTCTTGGCGTCGGACGCGTTCTCGCGGGCTTCGCGGATGCCGGCCTTGGCGAGCAAGAAGGGAACGACGAGAGTCGCGAGCGCGGTCACCAGCCACACGATGACGGTGGCGGCGATCCAGGTGGGGATGCCGGTGATCGAGATGCCGTCACCGACGGGGAGCAACTGCGTCAGCAGCAGGGCGACGAAGGTGGACACCAGCCCGACCCCACCGAGCAGCGCCTCGGCGTTCTTGGCGACGAACTTGGTGATGAACGGTCCCAGAATCAGTTGTGCCGCAGAAAAAATCACCAGCGCGAGCAGAAATCCGGCCCAGTGGATCGTCATATCGTCGAGCACCGCGGTGGCGACCAACAATCCGATGGCCGCCGAGATCAGATACACGAGCGTGCGGATGAGTATGCGGATCATGGCCTCACCCTAAGACGGTCTCGTCATGTTCTGTGGTTCTGTGGGAGAACTCGGCGTGTGCGAAACGCCGGCGAATTCGTCAGAGAACTTCGACTTTTGAGCCGGTCTTGAGAACGAATTGCTCGCGATCATCGGAGCTGTGGACGAGTTCGACGAGGCGCTCGTCGGTTCCATGCGGGACCTGCTTGCGCACGACAGCGGTAACGCCGTCCACGCTGATGCGATCACCGGGAGCCAAATCTTCAACAAAAAGCATACGGGACATGTGGGAAAGGTTACGGCCTGCGCTGTGATTGCGTGAGAGGAAAAGGTCCCGCGTGGGATCCTTCACACACAGTTGACGTAACGGCCGGGATTTTGACGATTCTCTCGCATCCGGATGCCGAATGGCCCACCGGCAATGCCGGTGGGCCATTGGATTCCGTGCATGCGGCCGGGTCACCGACCGTCCGCGTCAGCAGTCGTAGTAGAGCGCGAACTCATACGGATGCGGACGGATCTGCACCGGCTCGATCTCGTTCTCGCGCTTGAGCGCGATCCAGGTCTCGATGAGGTCCTCGGTGAACACGCCACCGGCGGTGAGGTATTCGTGATCCTCTTCGAGCTTGTCGATGACCGCCGACAGCGAGGTCGGGGCCTGCGGGATGCCCTTGGCCTCCTCCGGCGGGAGCTCGTAGAGGTCCTTGTCGACGGGCTCGTGCGGCTCGATCTTGTTCTTGATGCCGTCGAGACCGGCCATCATCATCGCCGCGAAGGCCAGGTACGGGTTACCCGAGCTGTCCGGGCAACGGAACTCGAGGCGCTTGGCCTTCGGGTTGTTGCCGGTGATCGGGATACGCACGCAGGCGCTGCGGTTTCGCTGGCTGTAGACCAGGTTGATCGGGGCCTCGTAGCCGGGCACCAGACGCTTGTAGGAGTTCACCGTCGGGTTGGTAAAGGCCAGCAGCGACGGGGCGTGGTGCAGGATGCCGCCGATGTAGTAACGCGCCAGGTCCGACAGGCCCGCGTAGCCTGCCTCGTCGTGGAACAGCGGCTTGCCGTCCTTCCACAGCGACTGGTGGGCGTGCATGCCCGAGCCGTTGTCACCGAAGAGCGGCTTCGGCATGAAGGTGACCGTCTTGCCGTTGGCGTATGCGGTGTTCTTGATGATGTACTTGAACAGCAGAACGTCGTCGGCCGCATGCAGCAACGTGTTGAACTTGTAGTTGATCTCGGCCTGGCCACCGGTGCCGACCTCGTGGTGACCGCGCTCGAGCTCGAAACCGGCGTTGGTCAGGTTGGACGACATCTCGTCGCGCAGGTCGACGTAGTGGTCGTAGGGGGCCACCGGGAAGTACCCGCCCTTGGGGCGGACCTTGTAGCCGAGGTTCGGGCTGCCGTCCGGATCGGTCGGCGAACCGGAGTTCCACCAGCCCGATTCGGACTCGACCTCGTAGAAGGTGCCGTTCATCTGCGAGTCGAAGGCGACCGAGTCGAAGATGTAGAACTCGGCCTCGGCGCCGAAGAAGCAGGTGTCGGCGATGCCGGTGGAGGCGAGGTAGTCCTCGGCCTTGCGGGCGACGTTGCGCGGGTCGCGGCTGTAGGCCTCGCGGGTGAACGGGTCGTGGACGAAGAAGCTGACGTTCATCGTCTTGGCCTTGCGGAACGGGTCGATCCGCGCGGTGGCCGGGTCGGGCAGCAGCATCATGTCCGACTCGTCGATCGACTGGAATCCACGGACCGACGATCCGTCGAACGCCAGACCGTCCTCGAACACCGACTCGTCGAACGCCGAGGCGGGAATCGAGAAGTGCTGCATCACACCGGGCAGGTCGCAGAAGCGGATGTCGACGTACTCGACACCCGACGACTTGATGCCCTCGAGAAGTTCTTCGTTGCTGCTGTACACCGTGCGGTGACTCCTTCATGTTGTCGGGGTCAGGCCGCGTGAGCGTGACCTGACACGCCTGGTCCGCTTTCGAGAGGCGACAGCGGATCTCAGACTGAACCGTATGGACGTGACGTTGCCCGTACGTCAAAGCCATGTTTCTCGTGTGTTACGCGGATCTGGCGGTCGGGGCGTCGTACCCAGTGCAACTATTCCGTATCGACCACGCGGGGGGAAAGGGATCCCCCTCATTGCCCTCGTGGACCAACCCCGGGCGGGATCGGGCGCGGCGGCCGGGCCCACAATCAGGCCTCTACCATGGGACTCATGCACGATCCGGAGTTCTGTTCCCGTCCTATCGCCACGTCGACGTCACCGGCGGAGGTGATCTGCTGATGGGACGCGCCACCGGATCGTGGTTGTCGGGTCCACAGTCCAGCCGGCCCGTCGATCTCGAGTACCGCGGTGCCGATCTCGGGCTGCCCGAGTGCGGGCCGGGTTCCCTGGTCGGGGGCTGGCCGCGCACCCTCGCACTGCTCATCGACTGGCTGATCGGCGGCGGGTTGGCCCTGCTGTTCGTGAGCTTCGGTTCACCCAACCTCGGCCTGGCGGTCCTCGCGGTCTGGTTCGTCATCGGCGTGGTCTCGGTGACGCTCTTCGGATTCACGCCCGGCCAGTTCGCCGTGGGGATCCGGGTGGCCCGCGTCGATCACGGACCCGATCGGATGGCCGACGAGGTGGCCGGCGCCGTGCCGATCGCGTCGGTCGGGCCGATCCGGGCTCTGGCGCGTCAGGTGCTGATCGTGTTCCTGGTGCCCGCACTCATGAACGATTACAACGGCCGCGCCCTGCATGACCGCGCCACCGGCACGGCGATGGTGCACACGCGCTGACGCGGGAGTTGCCGGATCGGTGCGCCGATCCGGTCATCACTCACTGCGGGGCCCATCGAGGGGCGGGTGGACGCTCAGGCGCCCCGGCGGCGCGCGGTGCGCTGCATGCTGCGCACCTTGGCGTTGCCCGGGATCGGACCCTTGGGCATACCCGGACCCGGCTGGCGGCTGCCGAGCGCCGACAGCCGGCCCTCGAGGGTTTCCATCCGCTTGCGATCGATGTTGCCGGGCAGCTTGTTCAGGTGACGTTCGAGTTTGGACAGCGGCACCTGGCCGTCGTCGTTGCCGACCATGATCTCGTAGATCGGGGTATCACCGACGACGCGGGCCACCTTCTTCTTCTCTTGTCCGAGAAGGGTCTTCACGCGGGCGGGGGAGCCCTCGCCGACGAGGATCACACCCGGCTTGCCGATCACCCGGTGCACGGCGTCGAGATGTGAGGTGCCGGTGACGGCCTGCTGGACTCGCCACTGACCGCGCATATTGGACAGCGCCCATCCGGCCGCACCGGGCTGGCCCTCGGCCTTGGTGTACACGGTCTTCTGGACGCGTCGCCCGAAGAGCAGGAAGGCGGCGAGGATGCCGAGCACGACGCCGAGCGGGATCAACAACCACGGAGAGCCGATCAGCAGGCCGATGACCACGAAGATCGCCACGATCAGCACGAAGAGGCCGACCATGTACGGGATCAGCCGTTTGTCTTCCTTGCGCTGCATCTGGAAGGCCTGCCAGAGCTGCGTGATGCGCTCCTTGCTTGCCTGCCTACGGGCCTTCCTCGCGGCCTTCTTGTCCTCTTTGCTCGCCGCCTGCGCCTTTGCCATGCCCTCCAGGATACGTCCGAACCGGACGCGATCGACACGTGGTCACGACTCGGGGTGAACAGTCGTCAGCGGGCCAGTCGGGTCATCAGCGACGAGGCCTCCTGGCTGGCCGAACCCTCGGCGGCGAGGTGCGCGAGGGAATCGGAGAGTGTGCGGCCGTGGTGGGCCATCGCCTGCGCGTAGAGCCGTCCGGCGCGATAGGACGAGCGGACCAGCGGACCGGCCATCACCCCGGCGAACCCGATCTCCTCGGCGAACTCCGAGTGATCGACGAACTCCTCCGGCTTGACCCACCGCTCGACCGGATGATGCCGCGGCGAGGGACGCAGGTACTGGGTGATCGTCAGGATGTCGCAGCCTGCCTCGTGCAGGTCGACGATCGCCGACTGCACCTCCTCGGGGGTCTCGCCCATGCCGAGGATCAGGTTGGACTTGGTGACCAGACCGAAGTCACGCGCCTGGGTGAGGACGTCGAGTGACCGCTCGTAGCGGAACGCCGGCCGGATCCGCTTGAAGATTCGCGGCACGGTCTCCAGGTTGTGTGCGAGCACCTCGGGACGGGCGTCGAAGACTTCGGCGAGCAGATCGGGCTTCGCATGGAAATCGGGGATCAGGTTCTCCACGCCGGTACCCGGGTTCAGCCGATGGATCGCCCGGACCGTCTCGGCGTAGAGCCACGCACCCTCGTCCGGCAGGTCGTCGCGCGCGACACCGGTGATCGTCGAATACCGCAGACCCATCGCCTGCACGCTCTCGGCGACGCGGCGCGGTTCGTCACGATCGAGTTCGGCAGGTTTACCCGTGTCGATCTGGCAGAAGTCGCAACGTCGGGTGCACTGCTCGCCGCCGATGAGGAAGGTGGCCTCGCGGTCCTCCCAGCATTCGAAGATGTTGGGGCAGCCTGCTTCCTCGCAGACCGTGTGCAGCCCTTCGCGTTTCACCAGCCCCTTGAGCTCGGTGTACTCCGGGCCCATTGTGGCCCGCGTCTTGATCCAGCTCGGCTTGCGTTCGATCGGGGTCTGCGCGTTGCGGACCTCGAGGCGCAACAGTTTGCGGCCTTCGGGCGGTACGCCGGGGGAGGCGGACTGGGGGGTATCGGGTGCCACGGTCACTGCTCCGATCCTACGCGCGGCGTACGAGCGTCACCGTCTGCAGCCGACGATGTGGGCCGGTCGATCGCGTCGAGGACCGCGGTGATCACCTCGTCGGTGATCGCGGCGACGGTGACCGGGTGAGAAGACTCACGCGACAGCGAGGTGACCCCGGCGTCGGCGATGCCGCACGGGACGATCGCGTCGAAGGCGCTCAGATCGGGGTCGACGTTGAGTGCGAACCCGTGCAGCGCGACACCGCGCGCGACCCGGATGCCGATCTGACCGAGTTTGCGTTCGGGGCTTCGGCCCGGCGCCGGCGTGACGTCGGGACCGTCGATCACCCAAACCCCGGAACGTCCCTCGACCCGAGTGGTGGCGACGCCGCGACCGGCGCACACCGCCATCAACGCGGCCTCCAACCGGCGCACGTACTCGACGACGTCAAGGGGTTCGGCGAGCTTGACGATCGGGTAGCCGACGAGCTGTCCCGGACCGTGCCAGGTAATCCGGCCGCCGCGGTCGACGTCGATCACCTCGGCGCCGTTGGTCGGGCGATCGGAGTCCTCCGTGCGCTTACCCGCGGTGTAGATCGAGGGGTGCTCCAGGACCAGCAGCAGATCGTGATCGAGGGTGCCCTCGGCGCGCTCGGCGGCCAGCCGGTGCTGCAGGTCGTAGGCCTCGCGGTAGCCGAGCACACCCAGGTGGCGGACCTCGACCGGCGTCGACGCCGACCGCACCGATATCCGGCGGTCGCCGGGTGCGGGGGAGGTGGACTTCTCGTCGAGATCAGTGGCCATGTGCGTGGTCCGGTGTGGCGGCGTTGGTCGGTGGGTGAGATCAGTGGCCATTGGCGTAGTCCAAGGCCGCGGCGATTGTCGGGTGGGTGAATTCGAAGTCGTGATCGGTCAGCACAGCGGGTGCAACGCGTTGGGAGGCCAGAACCATTTCCTCGATCATCTCACCGCCGACCGCCCGCGCCGCGAACGCCGGGACCGCGAACAGGGTGGGACGGTGCACGGACGAACCCAGTGCGTCGACGAAGGTGGCGAAATGCACGGCCGACGGCGCGCACAGGTTGACCGGGCCGCTGATCTGCGACTCGAGCACGAAAGTGATCGCACGCACCTCGTCGAGCAGTGAGATCCACGAAAAGTACTGTCGCCCATTGCCTATCGTGCCACCGAGCCCCAGCTTGAACAGCGGTCGCAACCGCGACAGGATGCCACCGTTGCGGGCGAGGACGGGCGCCGTGCGTAACAGCGCCAGACGGGTGTCGGTGCCGACGTTGTCGGTGGCGGCCTTCTCCCAGTCGGTGGTCAGCTCGGCGAGGAATCCGGAGCCGGCGTCGTCGGCCTCGGTGACCACCCGATCGCCGGTGTCACCGTAGAAACCGGTGGCGCTGGCGGAGATCAGGGTCGGCACGCCGGCGTCGCGGACGGCTTCGGCGATCACCTGGGTCGGGGTGATCCGGGAGTCGCGGAGCTCCTGTTTGAACCGTCCGCTCCACCGGCCGTTGCCGATCCCGACACCGCCGAGACTGATCACCGCGTCGACGCCGTCGAGGGCCTCGTCCGGCACCCCGAACGATTCCGGGTCCCAGCTGAACTCGCCGGGTTCGGACGCCTCGCGCCGGACCAGTCGCCGGACGGTGTGGCCGGCGGATTCCAGCGCCGGAGCCAGGGCCGAACCGATCAGGCCCGAGGCTCCGGCGAGGGCAATCCGCATCGTGGCCTTAGAGCCCGAGGTCGGCGGCGAACTCGCCGGCCTCGAGTCGCTTCTTGATGGTCGTCAGGAAGCGACCGGCGTCGGCACCGTCGATGAGGCGGTGATCGTAGGTCAGCGGCAGATACGACATCGACCGCACGGCGATCGACTCCGAGCCGTCGGTGGTGATGACGACCGGAC
The DNA here is from genome assembly GCF_053605205.1 of Gordonia sp. NPDC003950. Taxonomy (NCBI): domain Bacteria; kingdom Bacillati; phylum Actinomycetota; class Actinomycetes; order Mycobacteriales; family Gordoniaceae; genus Gordonia; species Gordonia sp. NPDC003950. The sequence goes on from NZ_JBSGIT010000003.1 coordinate 77,385, forward strand.
GCTTGACGATCGCACCGGTGCCGAGCATCGCCGCCTGCGGCGGGACCAGGATCGGGGTGTCGAACAAGGCGCCCTGGCTACCGATGTTGGTGATGGTGAACGTGCCACCGGCCAACTCGTCGGGCTTGAGGCCATTGCTGCGGGCGCGTGAGGCGATGTCGGCGATAGCGCGGGCCAGCCCGGCGATCGAGAGATCGTCGGCGTTGTGGATCACCGGTGACAGGAGTCCCTGTGGAGTGTCCACGGCGATACCGAGATGCACCTTGTCGTAGTAGGTGATCTCCTTCTTGTCCTCGTCGATGGAGGCGTTGACGTTCGGATGCAGCTTGAGCGACTCGACGACGGCCTTCGCGATGAACGGCAGGAAGGTGAGGTTGACCCCCTCGGACGCCTTGAACGAATCCTTGGCGGCCTTGCGCAGCGTCACGATCTTGGTCATGTCGACCTCGAAGACCTGGGTGAGCTGCGCGCTCGTCTGCAGCGACTCGCGGGTCTTCTTCGCGGTGATCTGCCGAATCCGGTTGATCTTCTGGGTGGTGCCGCGCAGCGCCGCCAGGTCGGGGTTGACCTCCGGGGACGCCTTCGGCGCGGCGGCGGGAGCGGCTGCCGGTGCGGGGGCGGCCGGTGCCTGCGGCTCGGGTGCCGGCGCCTTCTTGGCCTCGGCCGCGGCGAGCACATCCTGCTTGCGTATGCGACCGCCGACGCCGGTGCCCTTGAGGCTCGACAGGTCGATGTCGTTCTCGGCGGCCAGCTTGCGCACCAGAGGCGTCACATACGGCGTCGACTGCAGATCGTTGGAATCATCTGCGGGAGGAGCGGATTCGACCTTGACCGGTTCGGCCTCCGTCTTGGCCGGGGTCGGCGCGGCCTCTTCCTTCACGGGTTCCGGCTCGGGCTCGGGCTCGGGTTCCGGCTCCGGCTCGGGAGCGGAGGTGGCCGCGGAGGCATCGCCGATCACCGCGAGCTTGCCGCCGACCTCGACGACGTCATCCTCCTGCGCGAAGATCTCCAGCAGCGTGCCGGCGACCGGTGACGGGATCTCGGTGTCGACCTTATCGGTCGAGACCTCCAGCAGCGGTTCGTCTTCGGCGACCTCGTCGCCGACGGCCTTGAGCCAGTTGGTCACGGTGCCCTCGGTGACCGACTCGCCCAGCGCGGGCATCACCACATCGGTTCCGGAGGCGCCGCTGCCGCCGTTGGCGGCGGGCTTCTCGGCGGGGGCGTCGGCCTCGGTCGACGGTGCTTCGGCAGCTTCTTCGGGTTCGCCGGCGTCGGTGGGCTCGTCGCCCCCGGCCGAATCCTCGGAGCCCGAATCGTCGGAGCCCGAGTCGTCGGAATCGCCCGCGGACTCGCCGGCCTCACCGATCAGCGCCAGTTCGCCGCCGATCTCGACGACGTCGTCCTCCTGGGCGATGATCTTGGTCAGCACGCCCGATGCGGGGGCGGGGATCTCCGTGTCGACCTTGTCGGTGGAGACCTCCAGCAAGGGCTCGTCGGCCTCGACCGTGTCGCCTTCCTCCTTCAGCCACCGGGTGACTGTCCCCTCGGTGACACTCTCACCAAGGGCGGGCATTTGGACGGAGAAGGCCATTGCTGTTGACTCCTGAACTCGACGCGGTGGGTCCGATGATCCGGTGGGCCGACGGTGTGTGCGCCATCGGTCCCGGGCGGCGTCTGGGTGGTCGGCCGCCCTCCGGCTAAACCCTACCCGGCGAGGGTCGGCCAGTCCTGACGTGTCCGAACATTCGGTGCCCGTGTGTTGACCGCCGCCACGGCCGGCCTGTTGTCGCCGCGCCCCGCGGCGACCCCGCCTCAGCCGTTCTCGGCGATGTCCTCGAGGACCCGTGCGATCGTCCGAACCGGTACGCCCGTACCACCCTTGGGGGTGTATCCCCAGGGGCCGCCGGTGTTGAAAGCGGGTCCGGCGATGTCGATGTGGGCCCACTGCACTCCCTCGGGCACGAACTCCTTGAGGAAGAGTCCGGCCGCGAGCATGCCGCCCCAGCGGGCCGGGGTGACGTTGGCGATGTCGGCGACACGGGACTTGAGATCGGCGCGCAGTTCCGCCGGAAGCGGCATCGGCCAGGCGTTCTCGCCGACCTCCTGGGACAGGGTCGCCACGCGATCGCGGAACTCGTCGGTCCCCATCACGCCGGGGGTGCGGGTGCCCAGGGCCACCATCTGCGCCCCGGTCAGGGTGGCGGTGTCGATCAGATAATCGGGGTCGTCCTCGCCGGCGCGGACCATCGCGTCGGCCAGCACCAGCCGGCCCTCGGCGTCGGTGTTGAGGACCTCCACGGTCATGCCGCCGTACTGGGTGAGCACGTCTCCGGGGCGCTGCGCGGTTCCCGACGGCATGTTCTCGGCCATCGGCACCGTCGCGGTCACCGACACCGGCAACTCCAGGCGCGCGGCCAGGATGGTCGCGGCGATCACCGCGGCCGCACCTCCCATGTCGGAGGTCATCTGATCCATGTTGGCGGCCGGTTTGATGGAGATGCCGCCGGTGTCGAAGGTGATGCCCTTGCCGACGAGGGCGACCTTCTTGGCCGACTTCTTGCCGGTGTGGCTGAGACGGACCAGGCGCGGCAGGCGCGACGAGCCCTTGCCGACACCCACGATGCCGCCGTAGCCGCCCTTCTCCAGGGAGTCGAAGTCGAGGATCTCCACCTTGAGGCCGGCCTTCGATCCGAGGGCGCGGGCGCGTTCGGCGAACTCCTCCGGATACAGGTGACTCGGCGGGGTGTTGACGAAGTCGCGGGCGATCGCCACCGAATCGGCCACCGCGAGCGCGTGCGCGAGATCGGCCTTCGCGGTCTTGGACGCGGAATCGACGAGCAGGTCGATGGTGGTGGGCGGCAGCTTCTTCGGTGCCGACTTCTCCGAGCGGAACTCGTCGAAGCGGTACGCGCCGAGGAACAGGCCCTCGGTCGCGGCCTGCAGGTCGGCGGCGGCCAAGGTGGTGGCGACCTGATCGAAACCGTCGAGGGCGCGGGCCACCACGCCGGCGGCCTGACGCACCTTCTCGGGATCGTCGGCCGACGCCTCGTCGCCGAGGCCGACGGCCACGACGACGGAGACCCCGAGTGATTCCGGCGCGGCGATCCGGGTGACCTCGCCGTGCGATCCGGTCGCGCCGAGCGCCGCGAGCCCGGCGCTGATCTGGGCGGCCTGCGCGTCGTCGAGGACGTCGGCGGCCAGCAGCAGCGTGGGGGACTCCTCGGTATCGCCGGCGGCCGACAACAGGCCCACGACGAGTGCCTCGTCCTTCTTGTCCAGCGACGTGGTCAGGGTGATCTGGGGGCCGCGCGTGCGGTCGACGTTCTCGTTCTTGCTCACCCGGTCCACATTGCCACAGCGACGTCGCCCGGGTGGCCCGTCATTCGCGCGTCGGAGGGTTACGGCCGGGGTCACTGCGTGCACGTCGCCGTCCTTCTATTCTCGGCACGGTGAGATCTGCGGTGAACTCGCCACGGTCGCGGACGCGATGGGCCCTCGGTATCGGCGTGCTGCTCGTCGTCGCCTGCGTGGCCGCGGTGATCGGGGTGCGGGCGGTGGGCGGTGACGGCGATCCGTTGTCGCGGGCGGTCGGTGCGCTGGTGCCGTCGGCCCGGCCCGCCTTCCCCGCCGTCGACACCGCCACGCTCGACCCTCAGCGGCGCGCGATCATCGAGGCCGTTCACCGCGAATACGACGCGAACGCGCCCGCGACCACCTTCTCCGAGGGCGTCAACGAACCGTGGTGCGCCGACTTCGTCAGCACCGTGATGCGCGAATCCGGTGTGCCGCTGCGCAATCCGAATTCGGGTTCCTGGCGCATCCCGGGTGTGGCGACGCTGACGGACTACCTGCGCGATTCCGGCCGCTGGCGCGGGGCACAGTACCGTCCGCAACCTGGCGACATCGTCGTCTACGACCACCCGAGCCCCTGGGGGCAGCACACCAACATCGTCGTCGCGGTCGACGGCGATCGGGTGAGCACCGTCGGCGGCAATCAGCCGCCGGACGGCATCACCCTGCACACCACCGATCTGGGTGCCGACGCGGGGGTGCAGGGTTTCGGTGTGCCGGCCGCCGGATAGCGGACCGGTGGCATACGGGCTGTGGCATACGGACGGTGGCATACGGACGGTGACACACGGACAGTGACACACGGACTGGGCGGCGGACCCGGCGGGACGCGGTAGGTTCTAGGCCATGACTGAGCTTCTGGCCGGACCGATCGCAGACCGTCATCAGGCCCTCGGCGCCTCCTTCGCCGAGTTCGGTGGGTGGGACATGCCGGTGTCGTACTCGGGCACCGTCGCCGAGCACACCGCGGTGCGCGAGGCGGTCGGCATCTTCGATGTCAGCCACCTCGGCAAGGCGCTCGTGGCCGGGCCCGGAGCCGCCGACTTCGTCAACGCCACGCTCACCAACGACCTCGGCAAGATCGGCGTCGGCAAGGCTCAATACACGTTGTGTTGCAACGATTCCGGTGGCGTCGTCGACGACCTGATCGCCTATCTCGTCGGGCCCGACGAGGTTTTCCTGGTGCCGAATGCCGCCAACACCGCGTCGGTGGTGGCGGCGCTGACGGCGGTCGCCCCCGATGGGGTGACGGTAACCGACCAGCACCGCGACTTCGCGGTGTTTGCGGTGCAGGGACCGAAGAGTCCCGAGGTGCTCGCCGCCGTCGGTCTGCCCACCGACATGGAGTACATGGCCTTCGCCGATGCCGACCTGTCCGTCGGCGACGCCGCCTACCCCGTGCGGGTGTGCCGGACCGGGTACACCGGCGAACGCGGCTACGAGATCCTGCCGCGGTGGGACGACGCCGGCGCGGTGTTCGACGCCCTGCTGACCCAGGTCAGTGCGGCCGGTGGCCTGCCCGCCGGCCTCGGCGCCCGGGACACGTTACGCACCGAGATGGGGTATGCGCTGCACGGTCACGAACTGTCCGTGGACGTCACGCCCATCCAGGCCCGGTGTAGCTGGGCGGTGGGCTGGGGCAAACCCGAATTCTTTGGTCGCGCAGCACTATTGGCGGAGAAGGAAGCCGGACCGAAGCGCCGGCTCTACGGTCTGCGCGCCACCGGTCGCGGCGTGCCCCGGGCCGGATGTGCGGTGCTCGGCGGACCCGGCGGCGAGGTGATCGGAGAATGCACATCCGGCACCTTCTCCCCGACCCTGAAGCAGGGCATCGCGCTCGCGCTGATCGACACCGCGTCCGGTGTCGGCAAGGGTGCGCAGGTCGTCGTCGACGTGCGCGGGCGAGAGCTTCCCGTCGAGGTCCTCATCCCGCCGTTCGTGCCGTCGCACGTGTAGCGTCCGCTCACCGCACGCGACGGGCGGGGGAGAAACACGTTGCGCGGCGGCGGTACCATTGGCCAATGACCTTGCAGTTCACCCGTACCGAGCATCCCCATCCGGTGTCGGAGTCGCAGCGCGCGGACATTCTCGCCGCGCCCGGTTTCGGCAAGTACTTCACCGACAACATGGTGATGGTGGATTACGACGTAGACCGCGGGTGGCACAACGCGAAGGTGACGCCCTACGGTCCGATCGCGCTCGACCCGTCGGCGATGGTGCTGCACTACGGCCAGGAGGTCTTCGAAGGACTCAAGGCCTACCGGCAGCCCGACGGCTCGATCGCCGCGTTCCGCCCGGAGGCCAACGGCCTGCGTCTGCAGCGGTCGGGAGAACGGCTGGCGATGCCGCCGCTGTCGGTCGAGGACTTCCTCGGCTCACTGCGTGCACTTCTCGACGCCGACAATGAGTGGGTGCCCGCTGCCGGCGGCGAAGAGGCGCTCTACCTCCGCCCGTTCATGTTCGCCTCGCAGGCCGGACTCGGCGTCAACGCGCCGTCGTCGGAATACCGGTACTGCGTCATCGCCTCACCGGCAGGCGCCTACTTCTCCGGCGGCATCCGGCCCGTCAGCGTGTGGCTGTCCACCGAGTACGTCCGCGCGGTGCCCGGCGGCACCGGCTTCGCCAAGTGCGGCGGAAACTATGCCGCGAGCTTTCTCGCCCAGCAGCAGGCCACCGCCAAGGGATGCGATCAGGTCGTGTGGCTCGACGCCGTCGAGCGCCGCTTCATCGAGGAGATGGGCGGCATGAACCTGTTCTTCGTGTTCGGTTCCGGAGCCGATGCCCGCCTGGTCACCCCGGAGCTCACGGGATCGCTGCTGCCCGGTATCACCCGGGAATCGCTGCTGACCCTCGCCATCGATGCCGGATTCGCCGTCGAGGAACGCAAGATCTCAACCGAGGAACTGCGCAAGGGCGTGGCCTCCGGAGACATCACCGAGGTGTTCGCCTGCGGCACCGCCGCCGTGATCACCCCCGTCGGCCACGTCAAGAGCGAGACAGACGACTACGCCATCGGCGACGGTCAACCGGGTGAGGTGACCCTCGCACTGCGTGACACCCTTACAGGCATCCAGCGCGGAAAGTTCGCCGACACCCACGGCTGGATGACGGAGCTCTACCGGCGCTGAGCGCGGGGCCGCACCGGCGCTGAGCCGGACGTTTCTCCCGGACTTCTCCCTCGCGCGCATTGCGGACACGGATTGTCCGCAATACGCGCGATGCTGGTGGCAGTATCGCCCGATCAGAGGAGAACATCATGGGTTTTCTCGCCCCGCCCGTCACCGACGAGCACGACGCCATCACCCGGTTCCTGGTTCAGCAGATGGGTCAACTGCGGACCAGCGTTCACGGACTCACCGACGAGCAGTCGCGGCGGACGCCGGTGCCCAGCGCTCTGTCGATCCTCGGGTTGCTGACCCACATCGCCCAGGGCGTCGAACAATGGATCAACGCCGTCGAGATCGCACCGGAACAACGGACCCGGGACACGATCGTCTCGGTGTCCGAGCGGATGGGATTGGGCGACGGGTTTTTTGGCGGGGCCGAGCTTCCCGAACTGAACCTGGACGAGGTCCTGACGATTTATGACCGGGTTCTCGACTCGGTGCCCGCGCGGGTCGCCGCGATCGACCTGGACACGCGGGTTCCGGTACCCGACGCGCCGTGGTTCCCCGACGATCTCGACACATGGAATGCCCGTTGGGTTTTCGACCACCTGATGACCGAGGTCGCGCGGCACGCCGGGCATGCCGACATCATCCGTGAGGCACTCGACGGTGCGAACTCGTACGAACTGAATGCCCGCGTCGACGCCTGAGGTCGCCGACGGCCAAGAGTGGGGTGTGGTCAGAGGAGCATGCCGAGGAGCGTGATCGCGGTGCCGATCTCGATGACCGCACCGAGCACGTCGCCGGTGATGCCACCCATCCGCCGCGCACAGTGGGCGGAGAACACCCAGGTCACGGCGAGTGCGACGAGCGTGGTGACGCCGAGTCGGGTGGCCGAAGCGGCGGAGAACCCGGCCGATTCCGTCGCCAGACCGCCGATCACCACAGCGGCGCCGAGAGCGATGATCGACCACATGGCGACGGAAAGTCGCCCGGTGCCCGCCACCATCGATCCGAAACCGTTCGCGTGGGCCGGCGGCAACGACCGACGGGTGGCGATCACCGCGGCGACCCGCCCCAGGGTGATCGCGAAAGCCAGCTCCCACCAACGTCTTTCGGTGGTGAGTGTGGCGTATCCGATGATCTCGGTGGCGATCACCACGATGAGCGTGACCACCCCGAACGGTCCCACCGAGCCCGAGCGCATGACCTCGGCGACCCGCTCCGGCGGTCCGTAACAGCCGAGGCCGTCGGCGGTGTCGGCCAGACCGTCGACGTGCATCCCGCGGGTCAGCAGGGCCAGGGCGGCCGCCACGAGGATTCCGATGAGTGCGGGGGGTGCGTCGGTGTGCGACAGCCCCCACGCGAGTGCGGTGACGAGTGCGCCGAGGGCCACGCCGACCACAGGCACGGCGGCCATCACCGCTCGCCCGGTCGCGCGGTCCGGGTCGGAGGGTGTCCAACGATGCGGCACCGGCAGCACGGTCAGCCACGAGAAGGCGACGACGACGCCGCGCGCGGTGAGCATCGTCGAATCGCTCAGCTGGTCGGTATCGGCTGCGGCGCAGGCGAATCCGGATTGTCGTCGCCGGCGTCGGTATCCCGATCCGCGGCGTCGGATACCCCGGCCTCGCCGAACGTCGACATCGACCGCATCACGTCGACCGCCGAGATCACCGTCGGCAGTGCGGTCAACGCACCGGTACCCTCGCCGAGTCGCATCGACAGCTCCAGCAGAGGCTCGAGGTCGAGGTACTCCAACGCGAACGCATGCGCAGGTTCGGCCGACCGGTGTCCGGCGAGCCACCACCGGGTGGCACCCGGCGCCATCTCGATCGCGATCAGCGCTGCGGCGGTGACCACCACGCCGTCGAGGATCACCGGGGTGCGCCGTTTGGCGGCCTGCGCGAGGAAACCGGCCATCGCGGCGATGTCGGCACCGCCGACCGCCGCGACCAGAGCCAGGGGATCGCTGCGGTGCCTGCGCCCGCGGCGCATCCCGTCGCGGATTGCGGCCGTCTTGCGCATCCAGCCCAGATCGTCGATGCCGGTGCCGCGGCCGACCACCTCGACCGGCTCGTGCCGGGTGAGTGTGCCGATGATGACCGCCGACGGCGTCGTGTTGCCGATACCCATGTCGCCGGCGATGAGCAGATCCACGCCGGAGTCGACGAGGTCGTCGGCGATGGCGCGTCCGGCGGCGATCGCGGTCCGCGCCTCGGTGACCGTCAGTGCATCGGTGGTGCGGAGATCGTTGCTCGAACGGCGCACCTTGTAGGTCGAGACCTCCGGTGCGGTATCGGCGTCCACCGCCATGTCGACCACCCGCACGTGGGCGCCGCATCGGCGGGCGAGGACATTGACTGCGGCGCCGCCGCCGGCGATGTTGGCGACCATCTGTGCGGTGACCTCGGGCGGGTAGGCCGACACGCCACCGGCCTGGGCGACGCCGTGGTCGCCGGCGAACACGACCACCGACGGTGCCTCGATCGCCCGCGGCGGGCACACCCCCTGGCACGCCGAGATCCACACCCCGAGTTCCTCCATGCGGCCCAGGGAGCCGACCGGTTTGGTGAGGTCCCGCTGACGGGCGCGGGCCGCCTCGGCGACATCCTCGTCGGGAGGGGCGATCGCGGAGAAGACCTCGGCGTCGGTCGGATCGAGCGCTGTCAGTGGACGCGCGGGCGCTGTCGACGAGGTTTCGGGCGCTGTCGACGAGGTTTCGGGCGCTGTCGACGAGGTTTCGGGCGCTGTCGGTGGGGTGGCGGTCGCCGGTACCGGGGCGGGAGCGGACACCGTCGGCGGAACGACGAGCTCGACGACGCGGCCCGCGACCACCAGCACCACGCGGTCGCAGACCCGGGCCACCGCCTCGTTGAGAGCACCCAACTCATCCTGGAACAGGCGCCCGGCCGGCGTCGGGGCCACCGGAGACATGCCGACCTCGGAGCTGATGAGCACCAGATCGCCACGATGTGCGGCGATCCCGGCGCACAGGTAGGCGGTCTCGGCCGCCCGGTCCGGGGCAACCGGGGCCGACCAGGCCTGCGTCGCATCCAGCCGAGCGGCGAGCCAGTTGCCGAGGTCGTCGACGAGGGTGGCGCCGTCGGGATTCGCGTGCAGGTGCTCGGCGAGCGAAGTGGTCTCGACGGTGGTGTAGCGCGCGTCGCGGCGGGCTCGGTGCCGTTCGACCCGAGCCGTCCACTCGGCGTCCGAAGTCAGGGTCGGACCCGTGGCGATGTAGCTGACCCGGTCGGCTCCGCGGAGCAGTGACTCGCCGAAACCCGACTTGCCCGACCGCACGCCGCCCAGGACGAGGGTGCGTGTCCCCGATGTGGCCATCTGAAACCGTCAGACTTCGTCGCCGACGGACACCTGCGGCTTGGGTGCCCGCATCTGACGTAGCTGCATGGCGCGGGTGAACGCATACCAGCCGAGCTTGAGGCCGCCGTCGGTGCTGTCGGGGTAGCGTTCGCGCACCCGCTTGCTGACCAGCCGGCCCAGGATCACGCCGTCGATCGCCATCAGCACGACGAAGGCGAGCAGCAGGAAGGTGGAGTACACCGCGATCGACGGTACGAACATGACGACGATCAGCACGATCGCGAAGGGCATGAACAACCCGGCGAAATTGCGCCGGGAATCGACGATGTTGCGGGTGTAGCGGCGCACATCACCCTTGTCGCGCGGCATCAGATACCGCTCGTCGCCGGCCATCATCTTCTCGCGCTGCTCAAGGCGCTGCGCCCGACGGTCGGCGGCCACCGCCTTCTTCTCTTCCTTGCTCATCGAGCTCTTGAGCTCTTTCTTGCGGGCGCGGGCCTCGGCGCGGGTCGTCGGCGGGGGCGCCACCGGTCCGCGTCGACGTCCCTGAGCCTGCTTGCGTGAGGGCGTCGGCCGCCCCTTACCCGGTGTGTACGCGCTGCCCCGCTCTGACTTGGCGAGATCCACCGAACCCGTCGAATCATCGACATCCGACGCCTCGTCGGCACCGGACGCCGGCGCGGAATCGTCCTTCTTCCATGGCAGCTTCACACCTCGAGCGTAGGTGATCCGCGCTGCCGCGATGCGCAGACCTCCCTATACTTGCCGCGCATGGCGGCATGGGCATTCCACATCGGCGGGCGGGGGGCGCGATGCGCATCTTGATCGCACCGGACTCCTTCGGAAACACCCTCACCGCGGTTGCCGCGGCCGACGCCATCGCCCGGGGATGGTCGGCGTCGCGCCCCGACGACGACCTCGTCCACGCACCCCAATCCGACGGTGGCCCCGGCTTCGTCGCGGTGCTCGCCGATCGCTTCGGAACCGTGCACACCGAGACGGTTCCCGGCCCGCTGGGTGCCGCGGTGAGCGCACAGTGGCTGCTCGATGATCGTGACCCGCATCGGCCGGTCGCCTACATCGAATGCGCTCAGGCATGCGGCCTGCATCAACTCGGTGGTGCGCCGACCCCACGTACCGCGTTGGCCGCCGACACCGTCGGGGTCGGACAACTCGTCGATGCCGCATTGACCGCGGGTGCCACGTCGATCGTCGTCGGACTCGGCGGCAGCGCGAGCAGCGACGGTGGACGCGGACTCATCGACGCCCTCGGCGGTCCGGCGCAGGCGAAGGCCCGATGCGCCGGCGTCGACATCGTCGCGGCCTCCGACGTGGAGAATCCGTTGCTTGGTCCGAGCGGTGCGGTCGCGGTGTTCGGTCCCCAGAAGGGCGCCGACGCGGACGCCCTGTCGCGACTCGAGGAACGGATGACCCAGTGGAACCGGGTGTTGGCGACCATGGCGGGTCGCGACATCAGTGCGCAGGATGGTGCCGGCGCGGCCGGTGGATTGGGTGCCGCGCTCCTGGCGCTGGGCGGTCGGCGGATCTCGGGTGCATCGGTGGTCGCCGAGGCCACCGACCGTGACGGGGACATGGCCCGGGCCGATCTCCTGATCACCGGGGAAGGAAAGTTCGATTCGCAGACGCTGAAGGGCAAGGTCGTCTCGGCGCTGACCTCCTCGGCACAGGCCGCGGGGGTCCCGACCGTCGTCGTCGCGGGACAGGTGGCGCTGAGCGCCGAGGAGATCGCGGGTGCCGGGATCGCTGCCGCCTACGCCATCGTCGATCATGCCGGTTCGGTGCAGCTCGCGATGGACGATGCCGACCATCAACTCGAGTCGATGGTCTCCACGATCGCCGCGGCATGGGATTGAGGTCAGCGTCCGCGGCGTTGCCGGTGAACCACTCGCCTCCGGCGGGAATACCGGGCGACAAGGTACCGTTGATGGCGTAAGCGTGTAAACGTGCGTCCCGCGTACGTGCGCGGGGGTGTTCGGACGGACCAGCCCCGAAGGTACCGGCGACCGTGGTGGCCGGCCTCGAGAAATACATGAGAGCAAGTACTTCAGACGGGTACTGACAAGCACTGAGGAGCATCGATGACCGTGCAGAACGAATCCGGCGCCGTGACCGACACCGGGGTCATCCTGACCGACGCCGCCGCCTCGAAGGCCAAGGCACTGCTCGATCAGGAGGGTCGCGACGATCTGTCGCTGCGGATCGCCGTCCAGCCCGGCGGTTGCGCCGGCCTGCGGTACCAACTGTTCTTCGACGACCGCAGCCTCGACGGTGACCTCACCGCCGACTTCGCCGGCGTCACCCTCGCCGTCGACCGGATGAGCGCCCCGTATGTCCAGGGAGCGACCATCGACTTCGTCGACACCATCGAGAAGCAGGGTTTCACCATCGATAACCCGAACGCGACCGGCAGCTGCGCCTGCGGCGACTCCTTCAACTGAGCCCCGCCGACTCGAGCGATCACGACCGCATCCCCACCCGAATGGATCGGGTGGGGATGCGGTCGTTTGCGTCGACGGTCCGGTCGGTAGCGTGAAGGGTCGTTGAACGTGGACCGAATGAAGGGCTGATCTGACCCGTGAGCATCTTTGTGTGTGGCTCGATCGCGACCGACCATCTGATGAAGTTCCCCGGCAAGTTCTCCGAGCAACTGCTCGGTGATCACCTCGATCACATTTCGTTGAGCTTCCTCGCCGAGGATCTCGTCGTTCGTCGAGGCGGGGTCGCGGGCAACATCTGCTATGCGATGGGAGAACTCGGTGGCGCACCGGTCCTCATCGGTGCGGTCGGCGCCGACTTCGCCGACTACCGCGAATGGCTCGAGAACCGCGGGGTCGACTGCCAGGCCGTGCGCGTGTCCGATCGGCATCAGACGGCCCGATTCACCTGCACCACCGATGAGGCCATGGCGCAGCTCGCCTTCTTCTATGCGGGGGCGATGAGTGAGGCCCGTGAGATCGCGCTGGCCGACGTGATCGCGCGGACCGCGACACCCGACCTCGTCCTGATCGGTGCCGACGACCCGGAGGCGATGGTCGCCCATACCGCCGAATGCCGCGATCTGGGCATCCCGTTCGCCGCCGATCCGTCGCAGCAGCTTGCCCGTCTCGACGGCGAGGCCGCCCGCACCCTCATCGACGGCGCGACGTACCTGTTCACCAACGAGTACGAGTGGGGTCTGCTGCGCGAGAAGACCGGACTCACCGAGGATCGGGTCGCGGAGATGGTCGGCACCCGCATCACCACCCTCGGGGCCGGCGGCGTCGAGATCATCGAGCGCGACGGCAGTCGCATTCACGTCCCCGTGGTCCCGGAGACCGCCAAGGTCGATCCGACCGGCGTCGGCGACGGCTTCCGCGCAGGCTTTCTCACTGCGGTGAGCAAGGGACTCGGCTTCGAACGAGCCGCGCAACTCGGTTCGATGGTCGCGGTCCTCGTCCTGGAGACGGTGTCCACGCAGGACTGGAACTGGGATCACGACGCGGCCATCGCCCGCATCGAAGGCGCCTACGGAGCCGAGGCGGCCAAAGAAATCGCTGCTGTTTATTAGAGCCCGCGCCGCCAACACGCCAGGCTTTGGCGTCGGGTCTTCCTCCTCAGCGCATCATTTCGACGGAGCTCAACGCGGCGGCTTCGCCCGCTCTTCGTCGTGCAGACCCGACGCGACTGGCTCGTTGCCGGCGCGGACTCGCGAGGTGGGCCGATTGTGCGTGTCGCTCAAAGGTTTTCGTCGTGGTGAGTCCTCGCAAACCCGCTCACCACGCCCGCGGCGGGTGCCGAACTAGCCAGCGCCCACCCGGCACTTCGGACGACCACGCCCGGCGGGCGCGCCACGTCTGCACGACGAAGAGCGAGGAGCGAAGCGACGATGCGATGAGGAGGAAGTCGTGGTGCTTTGGCCCGCCGGGCACGCGCCGGCGGAGCCGGCGCCAAATTACAATCTCACCGGGTACGTCCGATCGGTGATGTCGGGGACGAGGGTCTTTTCGACGAAGATCGCGTGCCACACCATGAACATCAGCAGGGTCCAGAGGCGTCGGCTGTTGTCGACGACGCCGTCTCGGTGCTCGTCGAGCATCGCCAGGATGGCGGGCTTGTTGAGCAGGTGCTCGGTCTGTGAGGTGGTGATGGTGTCGCGGGCCCAGTCGTACATCTGGCCACCGGCCAGCCAGTGGCGGATGGGCACGGGGAAGCCGAGTTTCTTGCGGTGCAGCACATGCGGCGGGACGATCTGTTCGATCGCCTTGCGCAGTGCGTATTTGGTGGTGCCGTGGGAGATCTTCTCGTCGAAGGGTAGTGCTTCGGCGATCTTGAACACCTCGGGGTCGAGGAAGGGCACGCGCAGTTCGAGTGAGTTGGCCATGGTCATCTTGTCGGCCTTGACCAGGATGTCGCCGCGCAGCCAGGTGAACAGGTCGATGTGCTGCATCCGCGCGACGGGGTCCCATCCCTGGCTGCGGGCGTAGATCGGTGCCGTGACGTCGGTGTGGGTCCATTCGGGACGGTAATCCTTGAGGACGGCACGCAGGCGCGCGTCGTCGAAGCTGCGGGCGTTGCCGTAGTAGCGGTCCTCGAGGGGCAGTGAACCGCGGTGCAGCAGACTCTTGCCGCGGGTGCCCTCGGGGATCCGGTCGGAGACCTTTCCGGCGAGTCGGCGCAGCGAGCCCGGCAGTTTGTCGAATGTCGCCAGCGACAGTGGTTCCTTGTAGATGGTGTAGCCGCCGAAGAGTTCGTCGGCGCCTTCGCCGGAGAGCACCACCTTGACGTGTTTGCGCGCCTCGGCGGCGACGAAGTACAGCGGTACCAGGGCGGGGTCGGCGACAGGATCGTCGAGGTACCAGACGATCTTGGGGAGGGCGGCGATGAATTCGTTCTCGTCGACGACCTTGACGATGTGGCGTGCACCGATCGCCTCGGCCGATTCGACGGCGACGTCGACCTCGGAGTAACCGTCGCGCTCGAATCCGGTGGTGAAGGTGACCAGGTCGGGATTGTGGCGGATCGCGAGGGCTGCGATGGCGGTGGAGTCGATGCCGCCGGACAGGAATGAGCCGACGGTGACGTCGGCGCGCATGTGCTTGGCCACCGAGTCGGCGAGGACGTCGGCGATCTCGTCGTAGCGCTTCTGGCGGTCGGCGTCGGTGAACGGTCGCACGGTGAAATGCGGTGTGAAGTAGCGGGTGACCGAGGGTGGCTGCCCTGGCCGGAGCGTCGCATGACAGCCGGACTCGAGCCGGCGGATGCCGGCGTGCAGGGTTTCCGGCTCGGGAACGTATTGCAGCACGGTGTAGTGCTCGAGCGCGCGGGGGTCGAGATCGTGGGGGAGGGCGAGCCGGTCGAGGAGTTCGAGGACGCTCTTCTTCTCGCTGCCGAAGGCGGTGCCGCCGGGCCCGGTCGCGAGGAACATGGGTTTGATGCCGAATGGGTCGCGTGCGAGAAACAGGGTGCGGGTCTCGGTGTCCCAGATCGCGAACGCGAACATGCCGCGTAGGCGCCGGACGGCGTCGGGTCCCCAGTAGTGGAATGCGGCGACGATGGCCTCGCCGTCACCTTCGGTGTGGAAGACGGCGTGCTCGTCGGCGGCCAGTTCGGCGCGGATCTCGAGGTAGTTGTAGATCTCCCCGTTGAACACGAGGGCGTAGCGCTCGGGATTCTCCGGCGGCCCCCACCGCAGCGGTTGATGGGAGTGTTCGATGTCGATGATCGACAGTCGATTGAACCCGAGGACGAGATCGTCGTCGTGCCAGGTGCCCGGCTCGTCGGGTCCGCGGTGGCGCATGCAGTGCGAGGCCGTTGCGATGAGGTCGACGGCGGTGGCCGCCGAACCGTCGGAGGTCAGCAGACCAAGCAAGCCACACACCAGATACGTCACCCTTTGTCACTCGATGGAACGGTTCCGGGCGCACGGCGTCCCGGCCGCGTCCGAGTATGCCGTATCGCTGCCGGAGGGGCCGGATCGCATGGCCCGGCCGGTGCGCAGAATCCCACGCGAACAGGCCTTCGGAGGTCGGGGTTGCGGAATTCGACGCGCTGATCCACCCCAACCGAAAAAGTTCCCGGGAGTTGGTCTACGCTGCGTAGTACATGGGCGCGGCCACGGTGGAAACCGTGGTGTCCGTGGGCGTTCGGCCGATCGGGCCGAGGGTCGGCGGATGTGGCGCGTCCAGGCAGGTCATGTGGCATGCGACTCGTCCGGCGTCTCGTCGCGACGAGCGAGCAGGAAGGCGTGAAATTGGCACACGGTGGACGGCCCCCGGCCCGACGTGTTTCGTCCGCGTCGCGGACGGTGAAGCGGCTCGGGATCGTCGCGATCCTCGCCGTCGGCGCGCTGTTGATGACGGGATGCAGCGGCGAGGAGATCGTGCGGTTTGGCTGGCCGGTCGGTGTGACCCCCGAGGCCGAGGTGATGCGCAAGCTGTGGACGTGGTCGGTCATCGCCGCGTTGCTGATGGGCATCCTGGTGTGGGCCCTGATCTTCTGGACCATCACCTTCCATCGCCACAAGGACGGTAAGGACGAGTTCCCGCGGCAGACGGCCTACAACGTGCCGCTGGAACTGACCTACACCGCCATTCCCTTCGTCATCATCGCGGTCCTGTTCTACTTCACCGTGATCGTGCAGAACCAGGTCGAGAAGAAGACCGACGATCCGAAGGTCGTCGTCGATGTAACCGCCTTCCAGTGGAATTGGAAGTTCGGTTACCGCGAAGCCGAGTTGGGTGGCCAACGCACCGAGTTCCCCAGTGCGCTGGGCAGTCCGTTTGATCTGCAGCTGCAGGAGAACACCCATCACGGCGAGCCCCTTCCGGGTCCGGCCGGCGGACGTGACGACGACATCCGTAACTACCTGCGGTTCGACAAGATCGAGACGCTCGGTACCTCGACCACGATCCCGGTGCTGGTGCTGCCGACCGATCAGCGTATCCAGTTCGAACTGGCCGCCGCGGACGTCGTGCACTCGTTCTGGGTCCCCGAGTTCCTGTTCAAGCGCGACGTGATGCCCTTCCCCGAGCAGAACCACACCGACAACGTCTTCCAGATCGAGAAGATCGAACGTGAGGGCGCCTTCGTCGGGCGTTGTGCGGAAATGTGCGGCACCTACCACTCGATGATGAACTTCGAGGTCCGCGCGGTCTCGCCGGCCGATTTCGAGCGGTACCTGCGCTACCGCGACACGAATCCGGACGCCACCAACGGTGAAGCGCTGCAGGCGATCTGCCAGCAGCCCGAGTCCGTGGTGACCGTCCCGTTCGACACCCGTCGCAAGAGTAATGGCACCGCCACCGCCACCGGCGACCCGAACAACACCCGTATCCCCGGCTGCACCCCTCAAGGAGCGTGACGTCCAATGAAGGTTGAAGCGAGGCTCTTCGAGCTGCTCACGGCGTTCTTCTTCCTCGCCGCCATCATCTACACGCTGTGCACAGTGTTCACCTCGCGTGGCGTCGAGTGGGTCGGTGTGGTCGCCATGTTCTTCAGTGGTGGTTTGACGCTGATCGCGGGCACGTACTTCCGGTTCGTCGCCCGTCGCGTCGAGATCCGTCCGGAAGACTACGAGGATGCCGAGATCGAGGACGGCGCAGGCGAACTCGGTTTCTTCAGTCCGCACTCGTGGTGGCCGATCCTCATCGCCGGTTCGGCCGCGATGTTTGCGATCGCCTTCGCCACCGGCAACATCTGGCTGGCCATTTTCGCGGCCGCCTGCATCATCGGCAGCGCGTGTGGCCTGGTGTTCGAGTACCACGTCGGCCCGGAAAAGCACTGACCGAGAAGCACTGAAAGCTGCTACATACAGCCGCATTCCCCGCGTGGGGATGCGGCTGTTGTGTTGCCTGGTGCACCCGCCATGAACGTTGAGCGCGTTCCACATCAACGGCGCTCTCACCTGACTTCCAAGACGGCGCTGTCAACGCATTCGAGAGCGCTGTCAACGTCGGACAGAGCGCTGTCAACGTCGGACAGAGCGCTGTCAGTGTCGGGGGTGGGCACTGTCAGCGCGGGGTGATGCTCGATCCGTAGATCTGCAGTGCGCGGTAGAAGACGGTGATCGTGGCCTCGTCGTACGACTCGCCGATTTCGCCGTCGTGCGCGATCACCACGGGCTCATCGGCGGTGAAGGTGAACTCGGGAACCTGCATCTCCCGGTAGGCCTGTGATCGCTGCAGACGTCCGGTCAGTAGACCGTAGACGACGCGCAGGAAGGCGAAGCGGGGCCCGGCGACGAGGAACCGGACATCGAGGAGACCGTCGTCGAGGCGTTCACGGCGGGCCGGTGCGAATCCCGACGACCCGTACATCGAGCTGCCCAGCAGGAATAGGGTGACGTCGAGGTCCTCGTTGTTGACGCGGATACGTTGTGGGCGGGAATGCCGGAGCACGTGCACGGCGGCGATGACCGAGCCCATCGCCTTGCCGGTGCGTCTCTCGATGCGCTGGCGGGTGCGGACGAAGTGCGGATAGGCCCCGATCGACGCGGTGTTGAGAATGACCCGGTCGTCGTTGAGGCGGGCGGCGTCCACGCGGGTGATGCGCCCGTCGCGCATCGCGGCGAGGGTGTCGTCGGCGGTGGGAGTGCCGATGTCGCGGGCGAAGTGGTTGAAGGTTCCCGCGGCGAACACCGCGAGCGGGATGTCGGCCGTCAGCGCCGCGGACGCGGCGGTGGCGACGGTACCGTCGCCACCCACGACAGCCAGGACCTGCGCGGACTCCGCCGCGCGATGGGCGGCCGCGGCGTAATCGTCGAGGGCGGAGAGATCGACGATGGTGGCCCCCGGGAGTTCGTCGACGATGCGGCGGCAGATCTGTTCGCCGGAACCCTGCCCGGAAGATGGGTTCACCAGCACGGTGACGCCGGTGCCGTCGCCGATCGAAGGTCCGTCGACGGTGGTCGGCGCCGGAATGGAGATGCGCCGGCGCACGATCGGTGGGGCGACCTGCGCTCCGGCGGTCGCCACCGCCGCGCCGATGCCGAGTCCGATCGCGACATCACCGGGGTAGTGCGCGCCGGTGGCCACCCGCGACAGTCCGACGAGCCCGGCCAACGCAGACAGGGCCAGACCCGCAACGGGGCTCTCGATGGCGACCCCGGTGGCGAAGGCCGCGGCACTCGCCGAGTGTCCCGAGGGCAGCGAATTCGACCGGGGTATCGACCGTCCTCGTCGTGGGACCGGAACCAGCGACGACGAGGGACGTGGGCGTCGCCGAACACGTTTGGCGAACTGGTTGGTCAACACGCTGGTCACCGCCAGCGAACCCACTCCGCGGACCGCGCCGCGTTGCAGGTTCGGTCGGCCGCTGAGACCCATGGCCACCGCGATCGCGAACCAGAGCTTGCTGTGGTCGGCGGCGTGGGTCAGCGGTGGCATCGTCGCATCGAGCAGCGGACTCGGCGATCCGGCGATCGAGTCGTAGATCGCGGAGTCGAGTGAACCCATGCCGCGGGTGACCTTGCGGATCTGGCGGCTCACCGCGCGGCTCTGCCGGCGACCGAGTGGAATGCGGGGCATGGGTTCACCGTATCGGCAGGTGTGCCGTCGTGGAGGTAGTGGGTGGGGGAGGGGAGGGGCGTGGCGAACGCCGACGAGAAGGTCCCCGCTCAGACGCCCGGATGTACCTGTAGCAGGTGGGCGTCCCAGCGGGGACCTCGGTATTCGATTGTGCGGGCGCGATTCTCGCCCTGGACTAGTCCTCGAGCGGATTGCCGCCCTTGGCCTGGAGTTCGCGCAGGGCCTTGGTCTCGGCGATTTCCTGCTCGTGCTCGTGGGCGATGTTGCGGCTCTGCTGCTCCGGCGGATCGGCCGTCAGGATCGAACCCGTGCCCGGTGCACCGGCGGAACCGAGCTTGTTCATCCGCTTCGGGACCGCGGCGCCCTCGTACGGCAACGGGATCGGGTGACCATGGCTGTCGACCGGGCCGAGCGGCTGATGCAGTTCGATGTACTCGCCCTGCGGCAGGCGCTTGATGATGCCGGTCTCGATGCCGTGGGCCAGCACCGCACGGTCGCTGCGTTGCAACGCCAGTGCCCACCGGTAGGCGATGAAGTAGGCGAGTGGCGGAATGACGATCATGCCGATACGCCCGAACCAGGTGACCGCGTTGACGGAGACATGGAACTTCAACGCGATGATGTCGTTCATACACATCAGCGTGAGCAGGATGTAGAAGGAGAACGCCATCGCTCCGATACCGGTGCGGACCGGGGTGTCACGCGGACGCTGCAACAGATTGTGGTGCGCATCGTCGCCGGTCAGGCGCTTCTCGATCCACGGGTAGGCGAACATCCCGACGAACATGAGCGTGATGACCACGACCGTCCAGAACACCGACGGAATTGTGTAGTGGCCCAGATAGAGTTCCCACGCGGGTATCAGACGTACCAGACCGTCGGTCCACATCATGTAGATGTCGGGCTGTGAACCTGCCGAGACCTGCGCCGGGTTGTACGGGCCGAGAACCCACACCGGGTTGATCTGGAAGATACCGGCCATGATCGCCAGGATGCCGGTGACCATCGCGAACATCGCGCCACCCTTGGCGGCGAACACCGGCATGATGCGCACGCCGACGACGTTCTTCTCGGTGCGGCCGGGGCCGGGGAACTGGGTGTGCTTCTGGTACCAGACCAGGGCCAGGTGAGCACCGATCAGCGCCAGGATGATGCCCGGGAACAGCAGGATATGCAGCACGTACAGGCGCGGGATGATGATCTCGCCGGGGAACTGGCCACCGAACAACGCCCAGTGAATCCAGGTGCCCACCAACGGAAGACCGAGCACGATGCCACTCATGGCGGCGCGGACGCCGGTGCCGGAGAGCAGGTCGTCGGGCAGTGAGTAGCCGAAGAATCCCTCGAACATCGCCAGGATCAGCAGCAGGCAGCCGATGATCCAGTTGGCCTCACGGGGCCGGCGGAACGCACCGGTGAAGAAGATGCGCGCCATGTGGATGATGATCGACGCGGCGAACAGCAGGGCCGCCCAGTGATGGATCTGCCGGACGAACAAGCCGCCACGCACCTCGAACGAGATGTTCAGCGTCGTCTCGTAGGCGCGCGTCATCATCACGCCCTTGAGGGGTTCGTAGTCGCCCTGGTAGATGACCTCACTCATCGACGGGTCGAAGAACAGGGTCAGGTACACACCCGACAGCAGCAGGATGATGAAGCTGTAGAGCGCGACCTCACCGAGCAGGAACGACCAGTGCGTCGGGAAGACCTTGTTGATCTGGCGACGCATGCCCGCGGCGAGGTGATACCGCGAGTCGACCTCTTCGGCCTGCGTTGCCATGCGGTCGGCGATGGTCATGAGTCACGCTCCCAGAATGCCGGTCCGACGGGTTCGATGTAGTTGCCGCGGTTGATGGCGGCGTTGGCGACCATATAGCCCTGATCATTCACCGTGATCGGCAGCTGCGCCAGCGCCCGGGCCGCGGGACCGAAGACCGGCTTGGCGGAGTCGAGAGCATTGAACTGCGACTGGTGGCACGGGCAGAGGATGCGGTTGGTGCGCTGCTCGTAGAGCGACGTCGGGCATCCGAGGTGGCTGCAGACCTTCGTGTAGGCGAAGTAATCGCCGTAGTTGAAGCTCTCCTGCCCCTTGCGCTTGATCACGCTGACGGCGTCGGCGGGACGCAGACGGATCAACATCACCGGGTTGCTGACGTAACGCAGACCCCAGATCAGCTTGTGGCGGGACTCTTCGGTCTCACCGAGACCGTCGGACACGCGCCACGGGAAGACGGTCTCCATCGCGCCCGAGTCCAGATCCTCGGGACGCACCAGGGCCACCCGCAGCGGATCACCGACGTCGCGGCGCAGGAACACCGTCTCGTTCGGGTCGGTCTTGGAGTTGTAGATCGGCGACCAACCGGAGTTCCACAGCGGTGCGTCGTCACGCTTGGCCCACGGATTCTTGATGAACCCGCCGAGCGCGGCGACGGTGCCGGTGAGTGCCAGAGCACCGAAGGCGAAGATGCCGCTGCCGATGATCATCTTGCGACGACCCAGTGTGGAGGTGGTCCCGGTGTCCTTGAGCTCGGCGACGATGGTCGCCTTGTCGACGTCACTGGAACCCGGACCGTCGTGACGGTCCTGCACCGAGATCTCCGACGGCAGGAACTTCTTGGTGATCAGCACCAGGGCGACGCCGATTGCGAGGATCGACAGGCCGAAGGTGATGCCCAGCAACGGCGTGTTGAGGGTGTACCACCAGTAATTCGGCTCGTTGGGCATGACGAACTGCCAGTGGTTGAAGCAGAAGATCACGAAGCAGGCCACGGCCGAGATCCCGGCGATGGTCAGCCAGATGGCGACCTGCCGCTCGGCGCGCTTCTCGACGCCGGTGCCCGGCTCGGGATAGCGCTCGCCGCGGTGGATGATCTCCACCCCGTCAAGGTTGGTGCCGAGCTTGACGAGATCGTCATTGCTCATCTGATCGAGTTCGTCCTTGGTGGGGACGTCCTTGCCGCTGGCGCTCATGCTCGAGATCCCATCCACATCGCGGCGGCAACAATTGCCACGACACCGACAAACCACATCACCATGCCCTCGCTGACCGGGCCGAATCCGCCGATGCCGAAGCCACCCTGCGGCTTGGACTCGGTGACGTACTTGATGAAGCCGATGATGTTCTCCTTCTCCTCCGTCGAGAGTTGGCGGTTGGAGAACTTCGGCATGTTCTGCGGGCCGGTCAGCATGGCCGTGTAGATCTGCTGTTCCTTCACGCCG
Organism: Gordonia sp. NPDC003950; assembly: GCF_053605205.1. Classification (NCBI taxonomy): domain Bacteria; kingdom Bacillati; phylum Actinomycetota; class Actinomycetes; order Mycobacteriales; family Gordoniaceae; genus Gordonia; species Gordonia sp. NPDC003950. The sequence goes on from NZ_JBSGIT010000003.1 coordinate 99,910, forward strand.
TCGAGCGGGGGAGCGAACTTACCGCCGGACAACGCACCACCACGACCGGTGAAGTTGTGGCAGGAGGCGCAGTTGAGGCGGAACAATTCGCCACCCTGGCCGAGGTTGTCACCGCGCAGCGATTCCTGTGCGATGACGCGCACGCCGTTCTCGGTTTTGATCGAACCGTCCGGGTTGTGCTCGTACATCACGGTCGGGCCACCGCCCTGCGACTGCACGAATGCACCGAGCTGGTCGATCTGCGCCGTGGTGAACTTCGGCGGCTTGCGCAGCGCCTGGGCCTCACCGCGAGCGGCGGGCATACGACCGGAGGACACCTGGAAGTACACGGCGGCGTCACCGACACCGAGCAGCGACGGACCGCGGTCGGGCACACCCTGGAGGTTGGCGCCGTGGCAGGTCACACACGAGGTCTCGTACAGCTGCTTGCCGGCCGAGATCAGCGCGGCGTTGTCGACGTCGGCGGTGGCGACCTGCGGCTTCGGTGTCAGCAGCGACGCAATCATGCCGGCCATGAACAGGCCGGCGAGCAGCAGGAGCGTGCCGCTGGCACGCCGACGCAGCTTGCGTCGCGATTTCGCCTTGCGTGCCGCGGTCGGCGACGGAGTCGACGACGCGACCGTGTCGACGGCGTCTGCTGCGTCGCTATCCGACGATCGCGGTGGAGATGAACTCATCTTGGTCTCTCTACTAGCGGACGGACTCTGGGCTGTGCGGGGTCATCCCGCGTGAAGATCGGAGTCTTCTCGACGACCGTCGACTCGGCGGATCATCGGATGAAGTAGATCGTGACGAACAGGGCGATCCACACGATGTCGACGAAGTGCCAGTAATACGACACGACGATCGCCGCGGTTGCCTGCGCGGGGGTGAATTTCGACAGCTTGGTGCGGATCAGCAGGAAGATGAAGGCCACCAGACCGCCGATCACGTGGAGTCCGTGGAAGCCGGTCGCCATATAGAAGACGGAGCCGTACGCGCTCGAGGAGAGCGTCGTTCCCTCGTGCACCAGGTGGTAGTACTCGTAGCCCTGGCCGCAGACGAAGAAGGCGCCCATCAGGAAGGTGAGGACATACCAGCGCCGCAGGCCGAAGACGTCGCCACGCTCGGCGGCGAACACGCCCATCTGGCAGGTCACCGACGACAGGATCAGGACGGTGGTGACCGGGATCGCGAGCGCGAGATTCAGCTCGGTCGGTTCCGGCGGCCAGCCCTGCTCCGGATTGGCATTGGCTCGCGCGACGAAATACATCGCGAAGAGGCCAGCGAAGAACATCAGCTCACTGGACAGCCACACGATCGTGCCGACACTCACCATGTTGGGGCGGTTGAGTGAGTGCACGCGCGCGGTGATGGCCGTTCCCGAGGTACCTACAGCGCTAGTCACAGAGTGAAGTATGACGGTTCGTAGTACGCGGTGACCACTTGGGTCCGAGATTGGTCGGAACTTTTTCTCTTCTCGCTGGTCGGGGCATGTCATCGCCGACCCCTCGGCGTGTCCGTGGGGGCGCCCGGACGTGGTTTGCTCGAGGGATGACCCACTCATTCGACGACGACGCCGCGAGCGGCCCGCGAGACGTCAACGGGCGTCCGATCGAGCCGACCCGATTGCAGCGCATGGCAACACGATTCGGTCGCCGCGGCCCGGCGCCGGGCCTGCGGATCGACGCCGCCGATCTGGTGGTGGTGGCCGCCTCGGTGGACGACGCCGCGTCGAGCTCGGCGGTGCTCGAGGCGTCGGCGTGGCGACCGGATGAGCAGGCGGTGGTGCGACACCTCGTCGTGCTGCCCCATGACCGCGTGCCGCAGGCCGTGGCGCTGGCCGCGCAAGACGGCTACGCCCGAACCCGGCCGGACGCAGCCGATCTGGCGATGGTCACCGCCGACGTCGTCGTGCACCCCGGGGCGGAGATCGTGGTCCTGGCGCGTGCGCAGTTGCTCGACGCGCTGCACCTGTCCCAGGAGCGATCCCGGATGGCGAGTCTCGGTGCACGACACGGCGGCACGGTGGTCGGTTGGCAGGTGCTGCAGCGGCAGTAGGCGATTCGGTCGGTGGGTGTGGCCGGTCGGTCGGTTCGGTCCGGTGGGGATTACCGTCTCCGCTGCCCGCGACGCATTTGGCTCACCGAGCGAGATGCGCTCACCTGCCGCGACCCGCTGAGGGTGTCCGAGCACATGCCATAGAGTGCTTGACGTGAAAAGCGCGCAAACCCACACGTGGCCGCAGATTCTCGGCCGGGTCACCGACGGCATCGATCTGAGCGCCGACGAGGCGGCGTGGGCGATGAACGAGATCATGACCGACGGCGCGACCGGAGCACAGATCGCGGCGTTCGGTGTAGGCGTCAAGATGAAGGGCGCCGCACCCGCGGAGTTGCGGGGGCTGGCCGCGGCGATGCTCGAGCACGCCGTGCCCGTGCACGTGACGCGACCGGCCATCGACGTGGTCGGTACGGGCGGCGATCGCTCCCACACCGTGAACATCTCGACGATGACCGCCATCGTCATCGCCGCCGCCGGGGTCGCGGTGGTCAAACACGGCAACCGCGCGGCATCGTCGAAGAGTGGTGGGGCCGACGTCCTCGAGGCGCTCGGGGTGACCATCGGACTCGGCGCGGATCAGGTGGCCCGGTGTGTCGACGAGATCGGCATCGGATTCTGCTTTGCGCCGGTGTTCCATCCGGCCTTCCGATTCACCGGTCCGCCGCGGCGCGAGATCGGCATCCCCACGGTCTTCAATGTGCTCGGGCCGCTCACCAACCCGGCGCGGCCGAGCCGCGGACTCATCGGATGTGCGTTCGCCGATCTCGCCGGGGTCCTCGCCCAGGCGTTCGCCGAACGCGATGCGACGGTGCTCGTGGTGCGTGGCGACGACGGGCTCGACGAACTGACCACGACCACCACATCCACGGTGTGGCAGGTCGTCGGTGGGCGCGTGATCCAACTGACCCTCGATCCGCGGGAGTTGGGCATCGACTTCGTCGAACTGTCGGCGTTGCAGGGCGGCGACGCCACCGTCAACGCCGGGATCGCCCGCGAGTTGTTCGCCGGTGAGCGCGGACCGGTCCGAGACGCCGTCCTGCTGAACGCGGCGGGTGCGATCGTGTCGGCGGAGATGACCGAACCCTTCGACGATGCCGGGCTGCGGGGCGCGATGGCGCAGGCGATCGCGCGGTCGGCCGAGACGATCGATTCGGGTGCGGCAGCCGCGCTGCTGGATCGCTGGGCCACACTGTCCGTCGAACTCGCGCAGAAGTAGTAGGGCGAGCCCGGGGTCGGTGGGCTCACGCGCACCCGGAGACGATCACTCCTCGCCGATGGAGAACCCGCCCTCGACCTCGGAACTGGAGTAACTGCGGAACGCGATGTGGGTGGCGGTGTGGGTGACCCCCGGCAGCCGATTGATCCGTCCCGTCACCACATCGGCGATCTCGGCGTGGTCGCGCACCTTGATCTTGGCGATCAGATCCACATCGCCCGCGCACGAATACACTTCGGCGACTCCGGCGATGTCCGCGACGGCCTGCGCCGTCTCCGGGATCTGATGAACATCGGCGTGGATCAAGACGATGGCGGTGATCATGGGGATCAGCCTAGTGTTCCAGCCGGTCGCTGTTTCCGCCCATCAGCATTTCTGGGAACCCGTCAGTGCTCCGGGGGCATCGGTGTTCGGGAGCGCCGCCGCCGGTGGTGCCGGGATGGCTCCGGTCGTCGGTGACGCCGCCCGGCGTACCGGCGACCCCGGCACCGGGGTCCGGGCGGCCACGGGACGCGACCGCCGACGGCCACCGGATTCCGCGGCATGCCGGGCACACGCCGCCCACCTCGTGCGGCCCTCCGCGGAACCGGCGGGTAGCCACAGCGGCTCACTGGTGGTGACGATGCGGGCCCCCGGTTCGCTGATCCACCGGTAGAGCAGGGCGGCCTCCTCGGGCGAGGCCCCCATCAAGGGACCGTCGGCGGGAATGACCGTCTCCGCCGATGCGGTGAGCATGTCGATCACCGGCATCGGGGCCACCCCGCGTCGGGCGATGCCGGCCGACGCGAGTCGACCGTGCCGGATCACCGCCAGCTCCCACCCGCGGGCGTCGTCGGGTCGGGCGACGACGATCTCGGCGACGCGGCACAGCGACGCCAGGCGCTGGGTGCGCGCCAACACCTCGATGGTCGCGGCGACCCGATCACGGTGCCGCGCGGCGGTTTCGAACATCTGGGCCTCGGTGAGCCGGTCGAGTTCGGCCACCATCGAATCCAGCAGGGCCACGGTGTGGCCGGTCATCAGGTCGTGTGCGGCCTGCACCCGGGGCAGGTAGTCCGGCAGGGTCAGGGGGCCCTCGGATGCCGCCGCACACCCGCCGATGAGGTCGCCACCGTCGGCGGCGGTTCGGCACCAGTGGTGGCCGGCGGACGCGGGCAGCCGCGTCCGACAGGTGCGCAGGCCCGATGCCCGGGACATCAGCTCGGCGAGCTCGGATGCGCGGGTGCGGTTGGGGATCGGACCGACCGCATTCTCGGTGGCGGTGCGGCTGATCTGTAACCGCGGAAAGCGCTCCGCTGTCAGCGTGATCCACCAGCCGCGGTGCGGCTGCGTCGACCGCCGGTTGTAGGCCGGCGTGTGGGCGGCGATGAGTCGCAACTCGCGCACTCCCGCCTCCAGCGCGTGGGCGCACTCGACGTGATCGACCCGGGTGGCCAACGAGACCATCTCGCCGATCCGGGCCCGCGGGTCCGAACCGGTGAAGTACGTCATCACCCGCCGGCGCAGATCGGTCGCGGTCCCGACATAGAGGACCTCATCAGAGGGTCCGCGAAACAGGTACACGCCGGGCCGGGCGGGGAGGGCGTCGGCCAGATGCCGTTTGGCCCGCAGCCGAGGGTTTCCGCGCGGCAGGTAGGCCGTCAGGTCGCCGTAGGTGCGGACGCCCTGATTCCCGATTCGCTCGAGGAGGTGATGGAGCACCTCCACGGTGGCGCGCGCGTCGTCGAGGGCCCGGTGTGTGGGCCGGACCGATACGTCGAACAACTCCGCCAGCGCACCCAGCCGCACTGTCGGTGCCTCGTCGCGGGTGAGGACGCGACGTGCCAGTCGGACGGTGCACAGGCTGGTGACAAACGGCCACTCCCGCCCGAGGCGGGTGGCGTTGTGCCGGAGGAAGCCGGTGTCGAAGCGCGCGTTGTGCGCGACCAGGAGGCACCCGCGGGCGAACTCGATGAAGGACGACAGCACCTCGGGGATACGCGGGGCGTCGTAGACCATCGCCTCGGTGATCCCGGTCAGCGCGACGATCTTGGGTGGGATCGACCGCTCGGGATCGACCAGGGTGGCGAACTCCCCGATCACCTCGCCGCCGCGGACCTTGACCGCCCCGATCTCGGTGATCGCGTCGCGGGCGGGATCACCGCCGGTCGTCTCGAGGTCCACGACCACGAACGTCGTGTCGAACAGGGACTCCTCGCCGAAGGTCGGGTCGGCGGCCACATCATCGCCGCCGCGGCCGGCCGCGGTCATCAGGTCGGCGAAGGACAGCTGAACGGGATCTCCCACCACGGCGCGAACACTAGTTCGCACCACCGACAAGGGCGGTCTCCCGCGGGCCGACGTCGTCGTCGACCTCGGCGTCGGCGAAAACTGTCGGTGGTCATCTCTAGCGTGTGTTCCCGATGGCGGATCGCACGGCGCATCGGCGTCACGCGAGACGTGGCTCCCGAGACATGACCCCCGAGGCATGACTCGGGGTGTCCGCGTGGGGAATCCGGCGTCGACACGGCCAGAGACCGCAAATGAGATGGAGATCACAGATGTACATCGACTGCAGCAGTTGTCCAGGTCGCCGCACCGCGTGTGACGGCTGCATGATGAACGTCCTCATCACCCCTGCGACCAGCGAGGACGGGTCGGTTCTGGTGGCGATGAACGGGGGCGGCGGGCACGCGATCGCCGACGCCGAGATCGGTTCGGCCATCGATGCGTTCACGGCTGCTTCGATGGCGAGCACTGAGGCTGCACGATCGGCAAGGGCGGGCATCGGCCCAGCGTGCGGGCCTGATTCGCGGCCGGGATTGACGATTCTGCGCGCGGGGTGATTTTCCGGGCGGCTAGGGCCCTTTGTCCCCTAGTGGACAGACACGCATCCGATTTCGTAACCTTTCCGAGACCTTCGCGGAGCGTCCTACTTCAACAGAAGTGGTCTGCGGAGATCACCGCTCAATCGCCCGATGGGCGAACCGGGGAACCACACGTTTTCGGAGCAATCCGAATTGGGGTGAATCGCGCCCTGGGCACGCCTGTGCCCGGGTGTGTAGGGCCATTCTCTCGGCCCGAACCCGACAGCTAACTCGGTAGGCGGTCAGGGGAGAACAAAAGGAGAACCTCTTTCGTGGCCAAACATCGTTTGGAACAGCCGAATCGCGGAGGCGTCGCCAAGAAGGCGATGATCGCGGGCTCGTTGACCGTCGGCTCGCTTGCTGTCGCCGCCGGTCCGGCCCTGGCCGCACCGGCTCCGGCGCCCAGCGCCACCATCGAGATCCCGAACCTGGGGAAGTTCACGCTGCCCGGCGTCGACCAGAACCAGGTTCCCAGCCAGTTCCGGCCCGGCGGCGGCGGAATCATCACCCCGCAGCTGACCGCGGGACAGAAGGCTGTCCAGGCCGCGGAAACCAAGATCGGCGCCCCGTACAGCTACGGCGCAGCCGGACCCAACGCTTTCGACTGCTCGGGTCTCGTCTACTGGTCCTACCAGCAGGCCGGGAAGACCCTTCCGCGTGACAGCTACGGTCAGCTCGGCGGTGGCCGTGCGGTGAACTACGCCGACGCCCAGCCCGGCGACGTCCTCATCTTCAACGGTGGCGGTCACGCGGGTCTCTACATCGGCAACGGCCAGTTCATCCACGCCTCGACCTACGGGGTGCCGGTGCAGAAGGCATCGGTCAAGGAGTGGTCGCTGGTGGGAGTTCGGCGGTACTGAGTCCACGTACCGGTGGGACGTGTGAACATGTATCGGGCGGATCGCGCATAGCGCGGTTCGCCCGAGCCTGTCGTCGGCGGGGGATGACGTCCACCTATCGGGATGTGGCCGAGCGACGGGGTAGCAAGGGAGTGTGGTGACAACCGTGAGAGCGGGATCGACGAGCGGCGTGAGGGGATCGACCCGATGGGTCCTCACGACCGCCCTCGCGGCGGTCATGATCGCCATGGCGCAGCTCGGTGGGTTGGTCGGTGTGCCGGAGGCCGCCGCGCAACCGCAGACCGCCGATCAGTTGCTGACCCGGTACCGTGCGCTGAGCCAGGAGGCCGAGAAGTCGGCCGAGGCCATGCACAACGCCCAGATCGAGTACGACAAGCAGCGACGCATCGTCGTACAGTCCCGCCAGGCGGCCGCCGCAGCCCAGACGACCTTGGATCGGTCCGAGGCGACGTTGTCGTCGGTGCAGCAGCGCTTCGACTCGCTGATCCGGGTCAGCTATATGGGTGGCCGCTCCAATCGGCTCTACGCGGTGCTGACCAGCGATTCGCCGCAGTCCCTGCTCGATCAGATGTCGGGGCTGGAAATGGTCTCCAGGCAGACCGCGGCCCAACTCGCGACACTGAAGAAGACCCGGGCGCAGACGGTGTCGGCCCGCGACGAGGCCAACGCCACCGCGGCAACGGCCACCCAGGCCGTCACCGAGGCCGAGCGGGTCCGTGGTGACCTGCAGAAGCGTCAGGCCGAACTGCAGTTGCAGGCGGCGCAGATCCGGGTCATTTATCAGTCGATGACCGGCAAGCAACTCGCCGCGTTGGCCGGCCCCCGATTCGACTTCGACCCGGCCGCGATCCCGCGGGGCACCTCCCCGGCGCTGGTGGCCGTACAGGCCGCGCTGACGCGCATCGGCGATCCGTATGTGTGGGGTGCCACCGGTCCCAACTCGTTCGACTGTTCGGGACTGATGGTCTGGGCGTACAAGCAGGCCGGCAAGACGCTGCCGCGTTCCAGTGAGGCGCAGATGGCCTCGGGGACGGCCGTGGCGCGGCAGGACCTGCAGCCCGGCGACCTCATCATCTATTACTCCGACGCCCACCACGTCGGGATGTACGTGGGCGACGGCTACGTGATTCACGCCTCGACTTTCGGGGTTCCGGTGAAGGTCGTGCCGATCGACGACGCCGGGCCGTTCAACGCCGGTCGTCGGTACTGAGTAGTTCCGACGTGACCCGTCGCCGCGCCGATCGCCGTCGCGGAACGATCCGCCATCCCGCGTTGCTGTGCGTGATCGTCATCATCGTTGTCGCATTGGGGTTGTCGGCGTGCGGGGGTGAATCGGTGACGACGTCGCCGTCGAGTCCGGGGGCATCGCCGACGACATCGCAGACCACGACGAACATCTATCTGGAACAGCGGACCGCCGGCGTGCGGGACCTGCTCACCTCACTGTCACGGGTCCTGACCGACGGCACCCCCGCCGATCTCGATGCGCTCGTCGATCCCTCGGCGACGCCCGCGTTCCGCGCCGGCCTGCACACCGTGCAGGCCAACCTGTCGGCGGCGGTGTTCCGCGCCGGTCCGGCTCGCCCACCCCGCGGAACCCGTTTGGTGCTCAGGGACTTTCGCTACCAGCCGGCACCCACCGAGGAAGCCGAGACGCAGGTGGACGCCGATGTCCGGCAACGGCTTGACGAACAGGGGAGTTCCGACGACTGGGTGGCCCCGGTGGAGATTTACAGTGCGCTCGGCGGTGCGGCGAATCCCGGGATCGACGAGGACCCGGTGGTCGTCACCACCCAGCTCGTCGTCGCGCGCTATGGCGATGACTGGAAGGTGGTCGGCGACGCCACGCTGGTCGGCGAGCCCGCGCCACCGACCCAGCTGTGGAACGTGCCGGGGCTGGCGGCATCCGATGTTCCCACACTCGGTGGCACCTCGGTGATCGGCTCCTACCCGGACACCGGCCCCCTCGTCGAGCGTGTCGGCCGATTGCTGCCGGGCGCGGTGCGCGCGGTGACCGCCTGGTGGGGACCGCGCTGGCCACGCCGCGCGGTGGTCGTCACCACCGCCACCGACGACGAGTTCCAGGCGTTGGCCGGGACCGCCTCGGACACCGGTGCCGCAGCGGCCACCATCTATGCACATCTCGATCTGTCCGCGGCCAGTGCCACCGGACAGCGGATCGTCCTCACCCCCGAGGTTGCCGACCTCCCCGATCCCGCGCTGGAGGTGGTCCTGCGCCACGAACTCACCCACGTCGCGACACGGGCGCAGACGGCCCCCACCGCCCCGATGTGGATCACCGAAGGCGTCCCGGAGTACGTGGGGCGCAAGGGAACCTACACGCGCCTCGAAGATGCCGCCCCTGACCTCGCGGCCGCGGTACGGTCCGGCCGGACACCGGCCGGTCTGCCCGCCGATGAGCAGTTCGCGGTGGGCAGCGACGCCTCACGCCTGGCGTATCAAACCGCGTGGTCGATGGCGGCGTTCGTCGCCGGACGCTTCGGCGAGGAGAAACTCAAGTCGCTCTACGTCGGTGTCGCCGCGAGCGGGGAACAGGCCCGCCAGGATGCGGCGATCGCGGCGACACTGGGGATTCCGCGCGACACACTGGTCGGACAGTGGCGTGGGTGGCTGACCCGTGAACTCCGGTGACCATCGTGATCTGATCACCGTATGGTGAGGTGGTGACGCACCGAACCCTGTTGGTGACCAATGACTTCCCGCCCCGTCAGGGGGGTATCCAGTCGTATCTGCAGAATCTCGTGGATCGGCTCGATCCGGAGAATGTGGTGGTGTATGCACCGCGGTGGCGGGGGAACAGCCACGTCGACTTCGACGCGTCGGTGCCGTATCGGGTCTATCGGCATCCCACCACCCTGATGTTGCCGACGCCGTTCGTGGCCCGACGGGCGGCGAAGATCATTCGGGAGGAAGGCATCTCGACGGTGTGGTTCGGGGCCGCCGCGCCGCTCGCGATGCTCGCCGGACATCTTCGCAAGGCCGGGGCGAGCCGGGCGATCGCCTGCACCCACGGTCACGAGGTCGGCTGGTCGATGCTGCCCGGGGCACGAAGTGTGTTGCGGTACATCGGGACTCACACCGACACCGTCACCTTCGTCAGTCGCTACACGCGTGGACGTTTCGCGTCGGCGTTCGGTCCGCAGGCCTGCCTGGAGTACCTCCCACCCGGTGTGGACATCGAGCGGTTCGCGCCGGATGCGGCGGCGCGGCAACGGATTCGGAGAGATCTGGGTCTCGGTGACCGTCGCACCGTGCTCTGCCTGTCGCGTCTGGTACCCCGCAAGGGGCAGGACGTGCTGATCCGGGCGTTACCGCTGATCCGGTCGGAGATCGACGACGCGGTCCTCGTCATCGTCGGCGGCGGACCCTACGCCGACCGATTGCACGAGATCGCCCGGGAGGAGGGGGTGGCCGAGCATGTGATCTTCACCGGGTCGGTTCCCGCCGCCGATCTCGCCGCCTACCACACGATTGCCGACGTCTTCGCGATGCCGTCGCGGACGCGCGCCGGCGGACTCGACGTGGAGGGGTTGGGCATCGTCTACCTCGAGGCGTCGGCCACCGGGGTGCCCGTGGTCGCGGGGCTCTCCGGCGGCGCACCGGAAACCGTTCGGGAAGGCGTCACCGGCACCGTCGTCGACGGCACCGACGTGGCCGGTGTGGCGCTCGCGCTCATCGGTATCCTCTCCGATCCGGTCGCCGCTGCCGAGATGGGCAGGCAGGGAAGGATTTTCGTCGAGGAGAACTGGCAGTGGTCACAGATGGCGGCGCGGTTGCGTCAACTCCTGTGACCTCGCCGGTGCACCACCGCCGTGCTACCGCTTGGTGTACAACGACTCGATGTCGTCAGAGAACTTGTCGACGACGACGCTGCGCTTGACCTTCAGCGTCGGCGTCATCTCGCCGGTCTCCTCGCTGAAATCCGCGGGAAGAATCCGGAACTTCTTGATGGCCTCGGCGTGACTGACGGTCTTGTTGGCATCATCGATGGCGGACTGGATGGCGGCCCGCAGATCGGGGTCGTCGGACAGATCGGCCACACTCGCGTCGGCGGGCTTGTTGTTGCGTTCCTTCCATCCGGGGAAGGTCTCCGGGTCGATGGTGATCAACGCGGCGATGAAGGGCTTGGCGTCCCCGACGACGACGGCCTGGGAGATCAATGCGTGCGCGCGCATCACGTCCTCGAGGCCCGCCGGTGACACGTTCTTGCCGCCCGCGGTGACGATGAGTTCCTTCTTTCGGCCGGTGATCCGGAGGAATCCCTGATCGTCGAGTGAGCCGAGATCGCCGGTGTGGAACCAGCCGTTCTCGACCGCGGCTGCGGTGGCCTCCGGGTTGCGCCAGTACTCGGCGAACACGACGGCGCCGCGGAGCATGATCTCGCCGTCGTCGGCGATCCGGACGGAGTTGCCCGCCAACGGTTTTCCGACGGTGCCCACCTTGACCGCCCCGGGCGTGTTGACGGTGACGGCGGCGGTGGTCTCGGTCAGGCCGTAGCCCTCGTACACCGGGATGCCCACGCCACTGAAGAAGTAGCCCAGTCGCGCGCCGAGCGGTCCGCCGCCGGAGATGGCGAGCTCGCACTGGCCGCCGAGAGCGGCGCGCAACTTGGCGTAGACGAGTTTGTCGAAGACGGCATGCTTGGCGCGCAACAGGATTCCGACGTTTCCGCGTTCGGAGGCGGCGGCGAAGGCGACGGCGGTGTCGGCAGCGAGATCGAAGATCTTGCCCTTGCCGCCGTCGTGGGCGCCCTGACGGGCGGAGTTGTAGACCTTCTCGAAGACGCGGGGTACCGACAGGATCAGCGAGGGACGGAAGGCCGCGAACTCCGGGACCAGCGCGGAGACGTCGTGGGTGAAACCGACCTCGACGCCGGCCTCGAGTGCGACCAGGGTGATGGCGTGCGCGAGGACGTGCGCGAGGGGCAGGAACATCAGCAGGCGCTTGCCGTCGCCGAGCAGCGTCGACAGGTCCCCTTCGAGGACCCCGCGGACCTCTGAGAGCATGTTCGCGTGGGTGAGTTCGCATCCCTTGGGCCGGCCGGTGGTGCCGGAGGTGTAGATCAACGTCGCCGGGGTGGCGGCACCGACCGAAGCCCGTCGTTTGACGATCTCCTCGTCGTCGATGTCGGCGCCGGCGGCTCGGAGGTACTCGATGGCACCGGTGCCGTCGGCGACGTCGATCTGGAGTGCCCGGACCTCCTGTGGGAGCCCGGTGACCTGATCGAACTGCACGCGATGCTCGGCGTCCTCGAGGATGATGGTGGTCGCCCCGGAATCCTGCAGGATCCACTCGATCTGACCGGCCGACGAGGAGTCGTAGATCGGCACGGTGATGGCGCCGGCCGACCAGATGGCGAAGTCGAGGAGGATCCAGTCCAGGCGGGTCCGGCACAGCAGCGCGACCCGATCACCGGGATTGACGCCGACGGCGGCGAGACCCTTGGCCAGTTCGGTGATGCGCCGGGCCACGTCATCGGCTCGCACGGGCTCCCACTGCCCGTCGCGCTTCTCGCGGAACACGGTCTTGGCCGGATTGCGCTCGACGATACCGAAAATGATCGAGGTGGCGTTCTCGTCAGTCCCGACGGTGAATGAGGCGGGAACGCTGTACTCGCTCATGTGTGGACCCTTTCCGCATCGAAATCATGGGTTACTACTCCATGGTAACCAACGTCCTCACCGCGCTCGCCGGGCATACCCCGGGGACCGGTGCCCTACCGATGCCGAGGCCGAGTATGTGAAGCTAAGACCGTGACGAGCATTCAGGTGGCGGACGACACCTTTGTCGCCGCGGCGCCGGAGCTGGGGGCCGGGGTGGTCGGGGATCGGGGCAGATGGCGGCGCTGGTGGCCGGATCTGCGTCTGGAAGTCGTCGAGGACCGTGGGACCGCCGGTGTGCGGTGGCGGGTGTCCGGGCCGTTGTCGGGGACGATGGAGATCTGGTGTGAGCCGGTGCTCGACGGATTCGTGCTGCATTACTTTCTGCACGCCGAACCGACCGCCGCGCTGCCCACCGACGACCAGGCACGGATGCGCGCGGTGGCCGAGCTCAATCGTCGACGCCGGGTCGCGGGCAAGGTGATGGCGTTCGAGGTCAAGGCCGACCTCGAGGGGCTCCGCGGCGCGGGTGAACCGGCCGTCGACGCCGTGCAGGCGGGTCACTGATGGCCGACCACACCGAGCGGTCGGTGATCGTCAACGCCGATGCCGCCGACGTCATGGCGGTGATCGCGGATTTCGAGAACTATCCGCGATGGGTGAGTGCGGCCCGTGAGGTCGAGGTGACCGAACGTGATGCCGCCGGCCGTCCCCGGCAGGTGCGGTTCGTCCTCGATGCCGGTGTCCTGCAGGACACCTACGAATTGCGCTACGAGTGGGACGACGACAACTCCGGGGTGTCATGGAGACTGGTGTCCAGCGACCTTCAACGTGATCAGCGGGGCCGCTACGAGGTCACCCAGCAGGTGCCGGGGTCGACGAAGGTGACCTACACCCTGATGGTCGACCTGGTGGTGCCGATGATCGGCCAACTCAAACGGCGCGCGGAGAAGGCCATCACCGACACCGCGCTCAACGACCTGAAGAAGAGGGTCGAAGGCTGATCGATCTCACCCCCATCCACCTGGTGCTGGGTCCGGGCGGCTCCGGGATCTCGGTTGTCGCGGCAGCCGGAGCCATGCGTCGTGACCGCGGCACCCGACGCCGGTCTCCGACGCCGCTGACCCCACCGGACCGGCACACTCTGCTGATCACGGTCGATCGATTGTCGGCGACGCCGGATCTTCTCGGCGTCTTCCGGGTGTCCGGTGAACCGGTCGCGGTCGCATCCGGACTTCACCTGCTGACGCTGGACCGGCTGGATCTGCTGGAACACTCATGGAGGGCCTTCGGGTCGTTGCTGGGTATGAGCGTGCGCGAATCCAAGGTGGCACTGCCCATCGTGAGCACCATCGCCGGTATCGACGCGGCCGAGCTCGCATCGCTGCCCGGCGTCGAGGAGTTCTTGTTGCTCAAGCGGATTCGCGATGAAGCGACGAGCGGCGAGTGGCAGCGCGTGGTGGTGGACCTGTCGGGTACGGGTGATCCGTTCGCGGTGCTGCGCGCGCCCGCGGTGCTCGGTCAGGCGCTCGAACGCCTCTGGCCCCGGCACCGGCGGCTGGCCGCGGCCGCGGAGAAGCCGCTGTGGGCGCAACTGACCGCGGCGATCGACGCGATCGCCCGCGACTGTGACGACATCACCGAGCTGCTGGTCGACGCCGACGTGGTGGCCGCCCATCTTGTCGTCTCGGCCGATCGTCGCGGCGGACGGGTGCTGTCCCGGCATCTCGCCGTCGCCGACGTGATGGGGTTGCCGGTGCGTTCGGTCGTCGTCAACGAGGGCGTGTGCGCCGGGCCGGCGGCGGTGGTGACACTCCAGGATCCGCAGCTGTCGCTGGTCACGGTGGCCGCGGCGGACGCGCCGGTGGACCGGCCGGCGCGACTGCGCAGACTTGCTGTGGCACTGGCGAAACCGTCAGGCCAGGCGCGCGGCAGCGCGGACCCGACGGTCGTCACGGTGTCGGGTACCGGGGTGGATTCGGTGTTCGAGATGGCCTGGGCGCAACGGCTGCCGGACCCGCAACGCTTCGACCTCGGGCGCAGCGGCGACGACCTGTTGGTCACCGTCGACGGGTTCCGGTACGGCGTTCGTCTGCCGTCGGTCCTGCGGCGCTGCGTCGTCCGAACCGCCCGGTGGGACGGGACGCACGTGCGGGTGCAGTTCACTCCCGACCCCGCCGTCTGGCCCCGCGATCGCGGGGCCTGAGCGGTCCCTTCACTTGGGCGCCCCGCTGATGCAATGGGGTGGGTTCACCGGGTACCGTGCCATTGCACGATCCGCCATTACACGATCCGCCACCACCGGACACGATCCGCCACTGCACGATTATTGACGGCCGAGGCTCCCACCGGATCGCCTCGCCGAGATGGAGCACACATGGGAACCGACGACAGCGGGCACGCCGGCAACGGTGCGCCCGGGTCCCAGTCCGGTTCGCATCAGTCCGGTTCGCATCAGTCCGGTTCGCATCAGTCGGGTTCGCGCCGCCACGAGACGGTGGGGGATCCGCTGCGTGATCTGCTGTTGGCGCTGGCCGCCCAGATCGACACCGTGGCGTCGTGGTTCGGCTCGGGCAACGCCGCCGCGGGTTCGGCGGGTGCGGGTTCGGCGAGTTCGATACCCGGCATGGATTCGTTTGTGCGCGAAGGCTTCGGTGCCGACGCCATCGGCGAGATCGGTTCGCTGATCCGGGAGATCAGTGATCTTTTGGCCCGGCTGATCGCGGCCCTCATCACGGTGCTCGAGGCCGTCGTGGAGGCGCTGCGCAGCGTTCCGCCCGAGAACGCGCCGCCGCCGCGTCACTACCAGCCGATCACGGTGCAACTCGATGTTCCGCCGTCGCGCCCGGCTCCGGGTGCGCGTCCCGGTCCGGGTGCGTCCGACAGGTCTCGCGTCGATCCGTGGCCGCGCCCGGCTCCGGGGACGCCGGAAAGTGAGATGTGATGAGTGAGCTGACGATCGGAATCGACATCGGCGGCACCAGTGTTCGCGCCGCGGTCGTCGACGACGCCGGGGTCATGCTCGACACGCTGCGCGCGGCGACACCGCCGACGGCCCTCGCTCTCGAGCACTGCCTGGACCGGCTGGTCGGTGAACTCACCTCGCGGTGGTCGGCCGGGGCCGTGGGGATGGCGATCGCCGGATTCCTCACGCCCGACCGGCAGATCGTGCGTTTCGCCCCGCACCTGCCGTGGCGGGAGACGGCGGTGGCGCAGGAGATGACCGCCCGCATCGGGATTCCGGTGTTCACCGAACACGATGCGAACTCCGCCGCGGTCGCCGAACAGCGTTTCGGCGCCGCCGCACGCGGCCACAATGCCCTGGTGCTCGCGATCGGCACCGGCATCGGTGCCGGTCTGCTCATCGACGGGCGGATCTACCGCGGCAGTTTCGGTGTCGCTCCCGAACTCGGTCATCTCACGGTCGTCCCGGACGGCAGGCAATGCTCGTGCGGCAAGCGGGGTTGCTGGGAAAGGTATTGCAGCGGAACCGGTCTGGTGGACACCGTGGTGGAGCTGCTGGCCGACGGTGATTGGGGGCGCAGTCAGCTGGCCGCAGATGTGGCCGCCGATCCGGGCTCCTTGACCGGCCGCCGGGTGGCCGGTGCGGCCGCCGACGGCGATGCCGTGGCGGTGGCCGCGTTCGCCGCGTTCGCGGCCTCGCTCGGTCAGGGCCTGGCGATGATCGCCGACGTCTTCGACCCCGATCTGATCGTGATCGCCGGTGGTGTGGGGTCGGCGTCGGGGTTGTACCTGGATGAGGCCCGCGAACACTACGCGCGTCTGGTCACCGGGGCCGGGCACCGTCAACTCGCCCGTATCCGGGGCACGCAATTGGGGGAGAATGCCGGTGTCCTCGGCGCGGCCGCGGTGGCCCGTCAAGGTCTTGCGGCACTTCGTGGACAGACGGCCGATGCCGCACCGGCGGCAGCGGTGAGTGAGTAATGTTCCAACCGGGCCGAGGCGCGCTCACGGCGTGATGGAAGGTACTGAAAAGACCGATGTGGTACTACGCGTTCAAGTATGTGTTCCTGGGGCCGATTCTGCGGGTGCTGGGGCGTCCGACGGTGGAGGGGCTGGAGAATATACCGGCCCGCGGACCCGCCATCCTGGCGAGCAATCACCTTGCGGTGATGGATAGTTTCTTCCTTCCGCTGATGTGCCCGCGCCGGATCTACTTCCTCGCCAAGGCGGAGTACTTCACCGGTCGCGGCCTCAAGGGCGCGTTCCAGCGGTGGTTCTACACCGCCGTCGGCCAGATCCCCATCGACCGGTCCGGGGCCGAGGCCGCGGCCGGCGCGCTGACCGCGGCGAGCCGGCAGTTGGAGAAGGGTGAACTGATGGGGATGTATCCGGAGGGCACCCGGTCACCGGACGGTCGTCTTTACAAAGGCAAGACGGGGCTGGCGCGTATCGCGCTGGAGACCGGTGTGCCGGTGATCCCGATCGCGATGATCGGCACCGACAAGTTCAATCCGCCGGGGACGGTGCTGCCGCGACCGACCCGGGTCATCGTGAAGGTCGGCAAACCGCTGAACTTCGACCGCTACGAGGGCATGCAGGGCAATCGGTTCATTGAGCGTGCGGTCACCGACGAGATCATGTACGAGCTCATGCGATTGACCGGTCAGCAGTACGTCGACGTGTACGCGGCGTCGCTGAAGGAACGCAAGCAGTCCGAACACCCGAAGGAGACCCCGGCGGCCTGATCACCCCCCGTCAGGGTTGGGAAGGCCGCTCGCCGGCGCTTGATGGGTCGGTGTGCGCCTCAGCGAGTGTGGCTGTCGGCCAGGGTGCGATCGGCCCCGGCACGTCCGGCGGTGTCGTCGGAGGCGGGGGTGTACGGCAGGCGCCAGATCAGCACGAGCGCGGCGATGCCCCAGATCGAGTACGAGCTGCCGACGATGTGGCCCCATACCGACCACGTCGAGGAGTCCTGCGCCAGGAACTGGAACGGGCCCAGCGAGAACAGGATCAGCCCGGTCATTGCCAACGTCAGGTAGCCGATCCGGCCGGCCCGTGAGGTCGTGCGCGCCGCGACGGTCACCGCGGTGAGGATCAGTGGGATCGCCCACACCCAGTGATGCGCCCACGATGTGGGCGAGACGAGCAGGCCCCAGACCGCGATCACGCAGGTGGCCAGCACCGCATTGATGCGGGCGGTGGTGTCGGCGCGGGCGCGGAAGGACTCCACCGGGTGGCAGGCGCGCACGGCGCACACCGCCAATGCGGTGATGACCAGCGCGCTGATCACCCACGCGATCTGACCGTCGAGTCCGGGCAGGATGCGAATCCACGCGGCGTTGAGGTTTTGATTGATCCGGCCGGCCGGATCACCGATGCGGGTGGTGTGGAACAGGGTGTGCGTCCAGTACCCGTAGGAGTCGTGCGGCAACCACACCCACGCAAAGGCGCCGGCGAGCACGAAGGTGGCCGCGGCGGTCGCCACCGCACGCCACCGGCGGGCGACGATGAACACCCCGATGAACACCAGGGGCGTCAGTTTGATGGCCGACGCCAATCCGATGAGAATTCCCTGCCCGCGGGTCCACGGGCGGCGTAGTCGGGTGATCACGAAGATGTCGACGATGATCATCGCCATCAGGATCACGTTGACCTGGCCGAAACCGAGGGTCATCCACACCGGATTGAGCCACAACGTCCCGGTGGCGATGAGCAGGGCCAACCACCAGCGGTTCCCGCGGTTACCGATCGACAGCAGCGTCGCCACGATGTGCAGGATCACCACCACCAGGGCGGTGGTCACCACCGACATGATCACCCCGGCCACCGGCAGCGGCATGGCACCCAGCGGCACGAAGCCGAGGGCCGCGAACGGCGGATAGGTGAACGGCAACCAGATGCCATCGCTGGTGAAGGGCATCGATCCGTCGGCGTAGAGGCTCTGACCGTCCTGCCAGATCTGCGCGCCGATCCGGTAGACGTCGAGGTCTATGCGGGTGCGGGTGCCGAAGTTGGAGGTGAACGGCACCCCGAACATCTGCATCCCCGCCGACACCGCGAATGCCACGCCGATGAGCACGCGCACCGCACGCGAGGGCGACCAGCGGCCCAGTCGCTCGTCGAGTGCGGTCAGCGGAGCGTTCATGGCCTTCGTTTCTTCCGGTGATGTCCACTCGGATGGCGGGTGCGCATACTTACCAGTATGCGGTTCTTCTACGATTCGGAGTTTATCGAGGACGGCACCACGATCGAGCTCATCTCGATGGGTGTCGTCGCGGAGGACGGACGGGAATTCTACGCGGTGTCCACCGAGTTCGATCCGGCGCGTGCCGGTGGGTGGGTGCGGGCCAACGTCCTGCCCAAACTCCCGTCCCCGTCGGCGTCGGTGTGGCGGTCACGTCGGCAGATCCGCGACGAACTCTTCGCCTTCCTCACCGAGACCGGCGACGACATCGAGTTGTGGGCCTGGGTCGGCGCCTATGACCACGTCGCGCTCTGCCAGTTGTGGGGTCCGATGACGGCGCTGCCACGCCAGATCCCCCGCTACACCCGCGAGTTGCGGCAGCACTGGGACGCGGCCGGACGGCCGGCGCTGCCGTCGGCACCCGCCGATGCCCACGATGCGCTGGCCGATGCCCGGCACAACTTTCGCAAGTGGCAGGCGATCGAACGGTCCCGGACCTCCATGCGCTGAACCGGCGTCGTGGCGTCGTGGGTGTCGCGGACGTCGTCGACGCCGATATGGCGGTCCCGGGATGATGGTCTCCGGCCGGTCGCTACCCTGGACGGGTGGTGAACTGGACCGTAGACGTTCCGATCGACGAATTGCCCGAACTCCCGCCGTTGCCGGGTGACCTGCAGGCGCGCTTTGCCGATGCCCTCGGCCGGCCCGCCCTGCAGCAGCCGAGCTGGCCCGCCGACGAGGCCCGCCGGATGCGCACGGTGCTGGAAAGTGTTCCGCCGATCTGCATGCCCGCCGAGGTGCGCACGCTCGGCGAGCAGCTCGCCGAGGTCGCGCAGGGCCGCGCCTTCCTGCTGCAGGGCGGTGACTGTGCCGAGACGTTCGCCGACAACACCGAGCCGCACATCAAGGGCAACATCCGCACGCTGCTGCAGATGGCGGTGGTGCTCACCTACGGCGCCAGCATGCCGGTGGTCAAACTCGCCCGAATCGCCGGGCAGTACGCCAAGCCGCGCTCGTCGGACACCGACGCCCTCGGCCTGCCGTCCTATCGCGGTGACATGGTCAACGGGTTCCCGGCGGAAGCGGGTGTGCGCATCCACGATCCCTCGCGCCTGGTCCGCGCCTACGCCAACGCCTCCGCGGCGATGAATCTCGTTCGGGCACTGACTCATTCGGAGGCGGACCTGCGCCGGGTGCACGACTGGAACCGCGAGTTCGTGCGCACCTCACCGGCCGGTGCGCGGTATGAGGCACTCGCCGCCGAGATCGATCGCGGGCTGCGATTCATGGACGCCTGTGGCGTCGACGACGCGTCGCTGGGTGCCGCCGACATCTTCGCCTCGCACGAGGCGCTGGTCATGGACTACGAGCGCGCGTTGCTGCGCCTGGCCGACGCACCCGAGGATCCGAGTGCCGGCCCGGACGGGAAGGTGCTCTACGACTTGTCCGCGCATTTCCTCTGGATCGGGGAACGCACCCGGCAACTCGACGGCGCCCACATCGCCTTCGCCGAGCTGATCCGCAATCCGATCGGCGTCAAGATCGGGCCGTCGACCACCCCCGAGCAGGCAGTCGAATACGTCGAGCGCCTCGATCCCTACAACGAGCCCGGTCGGCTGACGCTGGTGGCGCGGATGGGCAACGGCAAGGTGCGTGATGTACTGCCCGCCATCGTGACCGCCGTCGAGGCCAGCGGCCACAAGGTGATCTGGCAGAGCGATCCGATGCACGGCAACACCCACGAGTCGTCGACCGGTTACAAGACCCGGCACTTCGACCGGGTCGTCGACGAGGTGCAGGGCTTCTTCGAGGTCCATCACGCTCTCGGTACCCACCCGGGCGGCATCCACATCGAGTTGACCGGCGAGGATGTGACCGAGTGCCTCGGCGGGGCCCAGGACATCTCCGATCTCGACCTCGCCGGCCGGTACGAGACGGCCTGCGATCCGCGCCTGAACACCCAGCAGTCGCTGGAGTTGGCCTTCCTGGTCGCGGAGATGCTGCGCGGCTGACGACGCCCGGGCATGCACAGGGCGTTCCGTCGACGGTTCAGGTGACCGGCAGCATCGAGCCCGCCCACCATCCGACGCCGCCGGCGACGGCCGCGAGCATCAGCACCACGATGATCCAGATCAGCGCGCGGAGACGACCCGACGCGGGATCGGCCATCTCCTCGGCGAGGGGATGGGGAGGTGTCTCGACGCGTGCCGTGGCCGCACGTGACGGGCGCCGGGATGCCTCGCGTGCCTCGTCGTCGCCGGCCTCGGAGTCGGGGGCGGTCGGCTGTGGACGGGAGGCCACGCGGGTGTGATGGGCGGCGCCCGCTCGTGCGCGCAGACGTGCGACCGTGTCGCGTTCGGCCGACCGGCGTGGGGCGGGCACGGTGAACGGCGGCAGGTCGAGGTCGTCGGCGACGTCGAGGAGTGCCTCCCGCATCGCGAAGCCGTCGGCGTAGCGGTCGGCGGGCCGTCGTTCGGTGGCCCGCAGCACGACCTCGTCGAGTTCGTTGGGTACGCCGGCGATCACATCACCAGGTGCCGGCACATCGTAGGTGAGTCGCTGGTACGCCAGTGCCAGAGGGGTGTCACCGCGGAAAGGTGTTCGGCCGGTAAGTAGTTCGAACATCATCACGCCCATCGAGTACACGTCGCTGCGGGCGTCGGCGTGCCCCGCCTCCACCTGCTCGGGGGAGAGGTAGGCGGCGGTGCCCAGAATGACGCTCGCCGAGGTGACCCCGGATTCGGCGACGGCGCGCACCAGGCCGAAGTCGGCGACCTTGACCTCCCCGGCATCGGAGATCAGGACGTTCTCCGGTTTGACGTCGCGGTGCACCAGTCCGGCGCGGTGGGCGGTGCCCAGGCCGCCCAGGACCGGGTCGGCGACCGCCACGACGGCATGCGGTGGCATCGGTCCACGTTCGCGCAGCAACTCGCGCAGGCTCCCGCCCTCGACGAGTTCCATCACCAGGAACGCCACCCCGTCGTCGATGCCCTGGTCGTAGACCGCCACCAGTCCGGGATGCTTCAGCCCGGCCACCGCGCGCGCCTCGAACTCGAAGCGGCGCAAGAACTGTGGATCGGCGGCATACCGGGTGTCCATCACCTTGACCGCGACGTCGCGGCCGAGTCGCAGATCCACCCCGAGATACACCGCCGACATCCCGCCACGGGCAATCGGCGCATCGATGCGGTAGCGGTCCTCGAGGACCGATCCGATCACCTCGTCGACGCCAGCCTTCACGTCAATGCAATCTACCCGTGTCCCACCGTGCGAGTCGTGCACAACCGTGCGCCACGGCGCGCGGTGAGACGGTAGGCTCTGGGCGGTGAGTTCACTTCCGCTCTCGCCGGACATTATTCCCGCTGACGTCGAGACCTACTCCGTCGATCAGGTGGCAGCCCGACTCCGGGTGTCATCGTCCAAGGTGCGCACCCTCATCCGGGACCATCGCCTGCTCGCCATCTCGCGAGACCGACAGCCGGCCATCCCGCGCCTGTTCTTCGATGACCTCGGGATCGCCAAGCATTTCACCGGTCTCGTCGACGTACTCCTCGACGGCGGGTTCACCCGCGACGACGCGATGGCGTGGTTGTTCACGGTGCAGGACGATCTCGACATGTATCCGGCCGCGGCCCTGCACACGCACTCGGCGCGGGAGGTCATCCGCCGCGCGCAGGCCGAGGCGTTCTGAGGACACGCGCCAAAGGCCCGGTCACTCACCCCAGGCGCGACGGGCGAGCGCCCGCAGCCGCAACGGATCCGGGCGGATCAGCGAGATCGCCGCGAGCGCGGACAGCGCGACGGCCAGCACCACCTCGGGGAGCTTGTAAAACACGATCGAGTCGTCGGGCTGGAACACGATCAGCATGAAGGTGGAGACGGCGACGACGAGGGCGCGGGTCCACTCGGGGAGCGTGAACGCGGCGGCGATCACCAGAACCCACGTGTAGTACCACGGCAGGGTAGACGGTTCGAGCACGAGCACCGCCAGCATCGCCCACGCCAGTGCGGTCATGGCGGAGCGTTCGTCGCGCCGACCGCGCCACCACAGGGCGACCAGGATGACCGCCAGGCAGACGGCCCCGATCGCCCGTGTCACCGTCAGCACCGGCCACAGGCTCAACGAGGTGAAGGGTGCGGCCACCAGCGTGACCAGGTGGGCGGCTGCGGTGGGCAGGGTGAACCAGTTGATGATCCGATCGGCCCACCCCAGTCCGGTCAGCCAGCCCAGACCGAGTCCCAGTGCCGCCGTCCACGCGGCGAACACGGCCACCGGGACCGCCACCACCGCGGCGAGCGTCGACGTCACGTCCCGGGCGGTGAGTGTGCGCTGCGCGCGTATGTGCGCCAGCCAGATCCACAGCATGAACGGAATCGCCACGCCCGCGGTGATCTTGACCGAGACCGCGAGCCCCAGCACGGCGAGCCCCGCGACGTGGCGGCCGTCGACGACGAGGGCGACACCCGCGGCGAGCAGGCCCATCATCAGCAGCTCCACGTGAGGTCCGCCGACGAGGTGGATCAGCACCATCGGGTTGAGCAGGGCCAGCCACAGCCCGGCCTGCGCCCCGGCACCGAAGTGGTCGGCCAGACGCCCGACGGCCCACAACGACAGTGCGAGCCCGGGCAGCAACACCACGCGCATCGCGATGACGCCGAGATACACGTGCTCACCGGTGATCTCGTCGACACCACGGGCAATGGCCATGAACATCGGGCCGTACGGAGCGGTGGTCGACGCCCAGACCTGCGCCATGCTGTCGACGAGCGGGCCCGGGTGATGTGCCGGGCCGTCGGCGTACGGGTCGAACCCGGCACCGAACACCGACGCCTGGCCGAGATAGGCGTAGACATCCCGGCTGAACAGCGGAACGGACACCAGAAGTGGTGCAGCCCAGCCGATCACGGCCCAGCGGATGGTCGTCGCCGACGGACGATCGGCGGGCGCGATCCGCGGGCCGACGCGGCGGCCGATCCGTACCCACGAGAAGATCATCAGCGCCACACCCAGCCAGAAGATGGTGCCGCCCAACGTCTTACCGTGTCCGTAGGTCACCGCGTCGAGACCAAGACCGGCGAGTCCCGGATGATTGCGCGGGATATCGGCGACCGCGAACCCGCCGAGACAGACGAGGATCGACCCGACGAGGCCGCGCCAGATGTCGGTGCGGGTGCCGTCGCGGTGGGCGGTGAGCTCACTGCCGCCGGCGGGGATCACGCTGTGGCGCATCGACGATCAGGCCTCACGGTGCGCTATCGACTCGGCCAGGCCGCGGAGTTGGGTCCGGACGCCGGCTGCGATGTCGGCCGCGTCCAGGCGTGCGGTCGCCGACCCGAGCAGTCCGTCGACGCGGTCCTCGACCTCCGCACGGGCGCCGACGTCGACGAGGATCGAACGGGCACCGGCGAGTTCGTCGGAGTCGAGCGTCCGGCCGAGGTATCCGCGCAGGCGGTCGGCCAGTGTCGGGTCGCGGTCGGTGGCCCGACGTAACCCGGAGGCGAGCAGCACCGTGCGCTTGCCCTCGACGAGGTCGTCGCCGGATGGTTTGCCGGTGCGGTCGGGATCGCCGAATACCCCGAGGACGTCGTCACGCAACTGGAAGGCGATGCCGAGGTCGTGGCCGACGGCGGCCAGGTCGTCGAGCAGTTGTGGTGGCGCCCCGGCCATCCGGGCGCCGAGTTCGAGAGGCCGGGCCACGGTGTAGGCGGCGGTCTTGTATCGCATCACCCGATACGCCGCCTCGACGCTGTCGTCGCCGGCGGCCTCGTTGACGATGTCGAGATACTGGCCACCGAGGACCTCGGTGCGCATCGCCGCCCACGTCGAACCGACGGCGGCGGGCAGGGGAGTCGGTGCGTCGTCGGTGGGATCCGCGCCGGCGGGGGAGTGTCCGGCAACCATGTCGTCGGCCCACGCCAGGGCGAAGTCACCGGCCAGGATCGCCGCCGCCACACCGTGATCGGCGGCATCGCCGGACCACTCTGATTCCCGGTGGTGCTGTTCGAAGAGTCGGTGCACGGTCGGGCGGCCGCGACGCGTGTCGGAGTGGTCGATGATGTCGTCGTGGATCAGGGCGCATGCCTGCACGAGTTCCAGTGCGGCACAGACACGTAACGCATCCGTCGCGGTCTGCTCCGGCTGCGGTGGCCGACGATCGGGGTGGCCGATCCCGCAGAGCCAGCCCGCATAGCCGAAGGTGGGCCGGACCCGTTTGCCGCCGTACCGCACGAAGTCGGCGACGATCTCGGCGGCGTGGCCGACAACCGGCGAGATCTCGGTGGCCACCGGCACTGCGCGGGCGAAGAACTCCTCGAGCACGACGCCGGAGGCGGCGGGCACCTCCGACAACGAGGTCGGTGGGACTACGGTCGGCGTCACCCACTCAGGCTAGGGCATGGCGCGCGACGCTCCGGGGCTGCCGTCGCGCCCCACGGAATCTGCGTCCGAGTCCGTGACGGAGTGAGGAAAGGGCGCTCTAACTTCAGCGGCGTGCGCCGCGCGGAGGAGATCGCCCGGCGTACGTACAATGGCGCGGTGACCACCTCCTCCCCGGCGACGTCCGTCGTCGAGCGCCTCGCCACGCCGCCGGCCAACGGCGTGGTGCATTTCTCGGTCGAGTTCTTCCCCCCACGCGACGCCGACGCCGAGGCCCGTCTGTGGCGGGCGGTGCGGGTCTTCGAGCGCCTCGATCCGGCCTTCGTGTCGCTGACCTACGGTGCCGGTGGCTCAACACGGGACCGCACCGTGCGCATCGCCGGTGAACTCGCCGCCCAGACCACGCTGCTGCCCGTCGCCCACCTGACCGCGGTCAACCACAGCATCGCCGAACTGCGCGGACTCGTCGGCGCCTACGCCGATCAGGGCATCACCAACCTGCTCGCCCTGCGTGGCGACCCGCCCGGTGATCCCCTCGGCGAGTGGGTCCGGCACCCGCAGGGTCTGTCGTATGCGCAGGAACTCGTCGAACTGATCGAGAGTCTCGGCGACTTCCACGTGGGTGTCGCCTCCTTCCCCGAAGGCCACCATCGGGCCCGTGACCTCGCCCAGGACACCGAGGTGCTGGTCAACAAGCTGCGAGCGGGTGCGGAGTACTCGGTGTCGCAGATGTTCTTCGATGTCGAGGACTTCCTGCGGTTGCGTGACCGGGTGGCCGCCGCCGATCCGGAACAGGCGCACAAGCCACTGATCCCTGGCCTCATGCCCATCACCTCGCTGGCCAGCGCGCGGCGGATGACCCAGCTGTCGGGGTCGGTGATCCCGCCGGCCGTAGAGCAGCGTTTCGCCGCGGCCGCCGGCGACGGTCCCGAGGAGGACCGCGCCGCGGTGCGTCAGGTGGGTATCGATTTCGCCACCGAGACCGCGCAGCGGCTGATCGCCGAGGGCGTCGTGTGCCTGCACTTCTGCAGTCTCAACTTCGCCAAGGCCACCTGTGAGGTTCTCGAACGGCTCGGCGTCGACACCCGCGAGGCGTTGCCGAGCGCCGTCGGCTGATCGCGATCACCTGTTCGGCGGGTCGGCTGCCTTGACCATCGACACCGGCAGCAGCGACTACGTGTTCTCCGAGCGGGGTACCTCGTGGCGGCCCGCCGTCGGCGTCGATCCGACCGCGGCCGCATCCCGCGCGGGTTCGTCGCCGCGGGGACCCGACGGCCCGGGGGAAGCGGGATCGGCGCTCGTGTTCTTGTTTGTCGATCGCTTGCCGGCCTTCGAGGTCTTCGCCGTCTCGGCGGGCCGGCCAGGGCGCGGGCTGCGATCACGGGAGACGTAGGCCAGCCGGGCGACCACCAGGACCACCGCGAGGCAGATCAGCACCATCAGGATCGTCCACCCGCCGAACGCCGCGGTGGCCGGATCGGCATAGGTCGCCTCGGCGGTGAAGTCGGAGGGTTTTCCCGGTTCGGGTGTCCACGAAACCGAGGTGTCGCTGCTCTGGTCGCCGTTGGTCGCGGTCACCGGTCCCGCGAAGGACATGGTGAGTTTCACGTAGTCGCGGTTGGCCACCAGGCCGGTGAGGTCGGCGGTGCCGCGGAACCGCACCACGTCGCCGCTACGTTTGGCACTGAGCTCCATCGTCATCGGCGTGTCGCCGAAGCTGTCGGCCACGATGTCGCCGAGTTGGCTGAGTTGTCCGGCGGTGAGATTGCTGAACGTGGCCCGGCTACCGACCCGGGTCGCGGTGTCGTCCCCCTCCGTGGTGCCACCGCCCGGTTGCGCCGAGGCGCTGGTCGACGGTGTTTCGCGGTAGTCGGTGATCGCGATGTCGCGGCGCATCGATTCGGGGATGTCGAACTGCGGTGCGCCGCGCGGATTGTCCGGGCTCGTCGCGACGATCACGCTGCCCGCGAAGCGATCGCCGACCGTCGTCGAGCGTTCCAGACATCCCGACATCAGTGGTGCGGCCAGCATGAGCAGCACCGCGAGCAGGAAGGCGGGGCCGGGATGGTTGCGGGGACGCGGCATCGGTCGTGGAGTCGGCGGGCGCACGGTGCTCATCGTGCCAGAGACCCGTCGCCGTGGGGTGGGCGACACGTCGTGGCGTCCCGGCAGCCGACGCGGCGCGTCAGCGACGGCGACGACGGGTCTGGGAGATCGCGGCGAGTCCGGCGATGCGGCCGCTGGCACCGGTGACGCCGCCGCCGGGATGGGTCGATGCGCCGGCGAGCAACACTCCGTCGGCGCCGGGCACCGTGTGGCCGGAGAGGTCCGGATGCGGCCGGAACATGAACATCTGGTCGATCGACATCTCGACGTGCATGATGTTGCCGCCGACGAGACCCAACTCGGACTCGAGGAACTCCGGGGTCTGTCCGAAGCGGTGCTCGACGCTGTCGGTGATGCCGGGGGCGTGACGTTCGAGTTCGGCGATGATTGCGTCGGTGGCGATGTGTTCGGCGGCCGACCACGAGGTTCCGTCGGCGAGCCGGCGCGGATGCCACTGCGCCCACAGGGTGATCAGATGCCGGTCGGCCGGGGCGAGGGAGGGATCGATCGCCGAGTAGCTCATCGCCACACAGGCCGGTCGCGCCGGGAGTTCTCCGATGGCGGCCGCGGCCTCGGCGCGTCGCAGGTGCGCGCGGTCCGACACCAGCAGTCCGAGCCCGGAGTGCACGCCATGGGCGGGCAGGTCGCCGGGCAGTTCCCGGTAGGTGGGCAGATCGCGAGTGCCCAGCCGCACCGCCATGCCGATCCCGGTGCCGACGACGATCTGCGAACGCCATCGGGCGAGGAGATCGGCGTCGAATCCGCCGGCCAGCAGCAACTCGAGGGTGGTCATGATGTGGCAGGCACTGATGACGGCTCGGCCGCAATGACCCTCACCGTCGGCGGTCCTTACCCGCCAGTGGTCGCCGCATCGGCCGATCTCGATGGCGGTGGATGCCGTGCGCACCTCACCGCCGTCGGAATCGATGCGGCGTAACAACGCCTCGGTGAGCGCGCCGCTGCCGCCGACCGCACGTCCGGGCGGTATCCGGTGCATGAGCGCGGCGAAACCGATCATCGGAGCGGTCGCCGGAGCGTTCATCGGCGGACCGGACTGCGCTCCGAACCAGGCCAGGGCCGCCTTGAGCTGTTCGGAGCGGAACCAGCGATCCAGCAGGGCATCACCGGAGGACATCAGCTCCTGGGTGAGCGAGAGCATCCGGCCCGAACGCGCGCCGATCGGCCCGCGACGCGCGGTGGTGGCGGTGGATCCGAGGGTGCCGAACGCCTGCGCGAACCGGCCGGGGGTGGCCGGTTGGTAGAACGACCGCATGAGTGCCTCGGCGCGCGGGGTCCAGGTGGCCACGAAGTCGCGATAGGCCGCGGCGTCCTCGGGGCCGCATGCGCGTTCGATGGAAGCGCACGTCGCGTCGAGGTCGGTGCGGAACACGATCGGGCCGGCGGTGTCGGTGGCCGGGCAGAACGCCCACGGATCGCAGTCGAGGTAGGTCAGTCCCGTCTCGCTCAGGGACAGCTCGTCGGGCACCGGGGAATGCCGGATCATCAGGTGCGCCGACGAGCCGCGGTCGACCCGATATCCGGGGAAGCGTTCGACGGTCGACACGGCTCCGCCGGGCACGGTGTCGCGTTCCAGAACGCGCACCGACCGTCCGGCCCGGCCCAGGTAGGCGGCGGCGACCAGGCCGTTGTGACCACCGCCCACCACGACGGCGTCGGTGGTGTGATGACCGGAGATCATCGGGAGATCGTCGGTGGCAGGTGATGCGACCGGTCACGGGCAGGCATGGCGACCTGCCGATGTCGTTGGGGGATCGACCAGGGGCAGTCCGCGGCCGAGAAACGCGAAGGGACGCGGATCGCCGGTGAAGGTGAAGTTGCGCAGCACGTCGCAGAATCCCATCCGGCGATAGAGCGACCACGCGCGGTTGCCTTCGTCGGGTATCTCGGGCGTCGAGAGCAGCACGTGCCGTTCGGGGCGGTCGGCCAGGAGCTGACACAGCAACCACTGCCCGATCCCGTGTCCCTGGGCGGTCGGGTGGACATGCAGTTCGGTCAGTTCGAAGTAGCTGTCGGTGAGTTCGTCGATGATGTGCGGATCGCGTCCGGACACCCGCAGACCGGCCCGTAACTGCTGATTCCACCATTGGTCCCGGGCGCCGCGGTATCCGTAGGCGACGCCGACGAGGACCTCGTCGGCGTCCGGTGAGATCGGCGATCCGATGCGGCGCCGGGCGACGTCCATCGACCTGACCATCGAGGGGGACGGTCGCTGCAGTGCGCCGAACGCGGTCCAACCGGTACGTGCGATGTGTTCGCGCCAGAGTCCGGCCCGATGTAGCTCGGTGCCGCGCGGATAGTTCATCGCCGTGACGTAGATGTCGAGCGCGGGCTCGAGCCAGACAGCGGAATCCTGTCCGTGCAGCCTGACGAGCCGGATCGTCACGAGAAGCCTCTCTGGTCGGATTGTCGGTGGCATCGGGCATCTTGATCTCTGGAGCGGATCTAGCTATATTGAATATGTCGAACGGGTGTTCGATGAATGTGCCTCCGCAAGCTGTTCGCCGATGCCCCGACGACAACACGATCCGGTGGTGGACGAGGGAAGCGTCTGCCACCGGGCCGTGTTGAACGGTACGCGAACACACGCTGCCGACCGCGCAGGTGCGGTCGAGCACAGAGCGGTGGGGCACAACGGCAGGAAGGGGATCACGATGGCACGTCGCGCACAGTCCGCAACGGCGGTGAACCCGATCGTGGTGGGTCGGGCACGTGACCTGCTGTCGCGCGCCGATCTGCTCCTCGACAACGCCATCGCGGTCACCGATGACGCCGAACGCTTCCGCCAGCTCTACCTCGCCGCCCTGCGTGCCGCCGGAGCGGCGATCGCGATCGGGGAGTCCTCACGCCGATCCACCCGCGGACTCCCGACGAACGCCTGGAGCAGGCTCGCGATCGTGATGCCGGAACTGGATTTCTACGCCGACTTTTTCGCCGCCCGATCCTCTCTTCGGATGAATATCGAAGCCGGGATCGAGCGCACGGTGAATGCGGACGTCGGCGCCGAAACCCATCGACGGGTGCTGGAGTTTCTCGACGCCGTCGAGACGCTGGTCATGGCCTATGAACGAGGTGGTCGACCCTCTGCCGAGCCGTCCCTGGCCCATCCGGCCTGAGCGGATCGGTCGATCGATGGGGTCGGAAGACATGAATTCGATCCAACGGGGGCGGTTATGGTGGTCGCCGCCCGAATCACCTCGTATCATGAAAGAAACGCCGCGAGACACGTCATCGTCGAAGATCGCGGCAACGCACTCGTCGGTAACAGGTAAGGAGGGTCGGTGCCACTCTCAGAGCACGAGCAGCGGATGCTCGAAGAGATCGAAAGCGCTCTGTACGCGGAGGACCCGAAGTTCGCGTCCAGCGTCACACGTCGCCGTCTCGGACGGTCGTCAGGTCGTCGTCGCATTCAAGCGGCGGTCGTTTTCGTCCTCGGACTGGTTCTGCTGGTGCTGGGACCGATCACCGGTCTCACGGTTGGTGGGTTCCCGATCCTGTCCCTCGTCGGATTCCTGGTGATGTTCGGCGCCGCACTCCTGGCGTTGTGGGGTGGCGGCAAGCCGGGCACATCGTCCGGCGGATCGAACGACTCGGCCGGCGGCCGCGGTGGCAAACAATCCGCGCCCAAGCGCAAGTTCACCGCGCGCATGGAGGACCGGTTCAACCGCCGCTTCGAGCACGGCGAGTGACGCCCTGACCTGATTCCGGACCCCTGCGGTCCACAGCTGTATCCGTCGACGGCGGCGCACATCTTGTGCGCCGCCGTCGTCGTGTGACTCGTCGTATGTACTCAAGCCCGGTGTGCTCACCCTGCCGGCCGGACGGACCCGTTGATTCCCGCCCGATGGCCCGCGGTTGCTCACCGGCCGTCTCCGTCGCGTCGGTCCTCCCCGAAACCACGCGCATCCCACCGGCGCTCACGTAAATCACCGGGTTTCCACCCGCGTCCCCACCGCGCTCCACTCGCGTCCCCACCGCGCCCCACCCGGTGCCCCACTGTGCCCCACCGGACTCCCCACCACGCCCCACTGGGCGCCCGATCGCGCCTCAGTAGGTACTTTTCGTACCTCCATTCACACGATTCGGGTGCCGGGGACCGGCGCGGACGCCGCGCCGCGCCGTGTGTCGCGTTCTGAAAATGGCTTTTGACCTGCGGATATATCGAAGAGTGGGGCGGTGGTGGGGACGGGGGGGTGGAAAGTGGTGGAAAGTGGGGTACTGTGGGCGTCACTGGGTGAGGCGAACCGGAGAGTCGGACCCAGTGGGCGGGAGGTGCCGACGTGTCCGTGCGATTTGTCGGTACCTACACGCCCAAATTGGATGACAAGGGGCGACTCACGTTGCCCGCGAAGTTTCGCGACGCATTGGCAGGAGGGGTGATGGTCACACGAGGCCAGGACCACAGCCTGTCGGTGTATCGAGCCGAAGAGTTCGATGCGATCGCGGAGAGGACGATGGAGGCGTCGCGTAACGATCCCGAAGCGCGCGCATTCCAGCGGTACTTCTTCGCCAGCACCGACGAGCAACGCCCCGACGGCCAGGGCCGGATCACCCTGGCGGCCGAGCATCGGCAGTACGCGGGACTGTCCAAGGAATGCGTGGTGATCGGCAGTTTCGATCATCTGGAGATCTGGGACGCGCAGGCATGGCGTGACTACCAGAACCAACACGAGGAGAACTTCTCGGCGGCGAACTCCTCATCGCTGAGCGCGGTGCTGTAGCCGAGAACATGGGTGCCGGACAGATGCACCGGGCTTCGGATGGTTCGAGGCCTCGTCCCGGTCCGACCCTGGCGTACTTCCCCAACGCCAGGTGCGCGACCGGGACGAGACCCCGCACCATCGGTGGCCGCCGTAGCCGAGGAAACGATTCCGACCACATCGCCCTGCGCGGGTGGCGTGGCCGGCGCACGCGAAGGGGCACGACGGTGACATCGCAGGATGACGACGAGAGCGGCGCAACCGCCACGAATCGTCGCTCCGGCGAGCATGGTCACATCCCGGTGATGGCTCGGCGCATCATCGAACTGACGGCGCCGGCGCTCTCCGATGCCACTGTGGCACAACCGATCTTCGTCGATGCCACGCTCGGCGCCGGAGGTCACAGCGAACTCGTTCTCACCGAATTTCCCGATACCCGGGTGATCGGCATCGATCGTGATTCCTCTGCGCTTGCCATCGCGGGCGATCGGCTGTCCGCATTCGGCGACCGGATCTCGTTGCACCAGGCCCGTTTCGACGAGATCCCCGCGGTCCTGTCCGCGGCGGGCGTCGACCGGATCGATGCCGCGTTGTTCGATCTCGGGGTGTCGTCGATGCAACTCGACCAGGCCGAACGGGGATTCGCCTACGCCATCGACGCCCCGCTGGACATGCGGATGACCCTCGCCGACGGGCCCACCGCCGCCGACGTCCTCAACACCTATTCACACGGCGAACTCGCCAGGGTCCTCTCGGAATACGGCGAGGAACGCTTCGCCGGAAAGATCGCCTCGGCGGTGCTGCGCGAACGTGAACGCGAACCGTTCACCACCAGCGGACGACTCGTCGAGTTGCTCTACGCCACCATCCCGGCAGCCACCCGGCGAACCGGTGGGCACCCGGCCAAACGCACCTTTCAGGCGTTGCGGATCGAGGTCAATCACGAACTCGACGCTCTGCGCCACGCACTGCCGGCGGCACTGGCGGCGCTCCGGGTCGGTGGACGCGTGGTGGTGATGAGTTATCAGTCGCTCGAGGACAAGATTGTCAAGCGGGAGTTCGCACTTCGCACCACGTCCACCTCACCGCGCGGACTCCCGGTCGAATTGCCCGGAACCGCACCACGTTTCCGGCTCGTCACGCGCGGAGCGGAACGCGCCGACGATGCGGAACTCGAGAGTAATCCGCGTTCGGCCCCGGTACGGGTTCGAGCGATCGAGCGAATCGCCGAGGAGGTGACGTCATGACCCTGATGGACGACGTCGACGTCGACGCAGTGCGCGAGAGGTCGTCCGGCAACTCACGGCGGCGCCGGAGCGGTGCGGACGCGGACCGTCCGACGCGGTCACGGGCCGCCCAACGCGCAATCGATCGCCACAGCAGACGACGCGCCGCCGACGACGCCGACGTGGCACGTGCGGCACGGCTGCAGGCCGCCGCGGGTGGCGTGGGGAATCGCCGAATCACGCTCTCGCAGCGGCTGTCCCGGGTTCCCTTCGTCGTTCCGGTGCTGCTGTTGCTCGCACTGGGTCTGGGTACGAGTCTGTGGCTGTCGACGATGGCTGCGCAGGACTCCTACGAAATCGGTCTGGCGCGCAACGAGAATCAGGCGTTGGCCGACCACGCCGACGCGCTCAAGCGCACCTTCGAATCGGGCAACTCGGCACCGGAGTTGTCCGACAAGGCATCTGCGCTCGGTCTGGTACCCGCACAGAACCCGGCGCGCATGGTGCTCGGTCCGGACGGCAAGGTGCGGATCATCGGTGATCCGACCCCGGCCACCGGCACCCGCATGGGCACCATCAACCCGGATCCGCGACCGAACCCGACCGCACAGATCGATCCCAACAAGGTTGACGACTCGGTCGGCCTGTCGGGTTCGGCGGCGACCACCGCGACCACGAGCGCCCCGACGACCCCCACCGCATCCACCCCGGCGCCATCCACCCCGGCAACTCCGACGACGGCACCGAACACCACACCCGCCCCGTCGTCGATGCCGAGTGGTTCGGTCGAATCGGGCCAAACGCCCAGCGCACCTGCGCCGAACGTGCTGCCCACCTCCGCGCCGGCCTCCGCGGCGCCGTCGACCGGCAACCCGCCGGGCGGAAATTCCGGGGAGAACCGTTAGCGCGGTGGACAATTGACAACCATGACGACACGTGCGACCGCGCCCGCCGCACCCGGACGACCTGCCTCCGGCAGGGGCGGTGCCGGCGTCACCCCGCCAAAGCCGCCCCGCGGTTCCAAGCGTCCGGGTAAGCGTCCCGAGACATTCGTGCTCCGCAGCCGGATCGCCGGTGTGGTGGTGCTGCTCGCGGTGATCGCCGTCGCGATCCGGATGGTGGTGGTGCACACCATCGAAGCGCCGGAACTGTCCGCGCAGGCCGCGCAGCAACGTGAGTACACC
This sequence comes from Gordonia sp. NPDC003950, assembly GCF_053605205.1. NCBI lineage: Bacteria > Bacillati > Actinomycetota > Actinomycetes > Mycobacteriales > Gordoniaceae > Gordonia > Gordonia sp. NPDC003950. The sequence continues at coordinate 134,254 of NZ_JBSGIT010000003.1, forward strand.
CAGGTGCTCACCGCCAAGCGAGGCGCGATCCTCGACCGCAACGGTCGGCCGCTGGCCTACACCGACGAGGCACGGTCACTGACGTTCCTGCCCAAGGCCGTTCGCGCGGCCATCAGCGCGGCCCATCACGACAACCCCGACCTGCCCGATGTCGACACGCGACTGAACCAGATCGCCACCGGAGTCTCCGAGGCGCTCGGCGGATCGATCAGCGTCGACGATCTGCGCAAGAAACTCACCGGCGACGAGACCTTCGTCTACCTCGCCCGCTCGGTAAGCCCCGAGGTCGCCTCCCGCATCATCGCCGACTACCCCGAGGTCGGCGCGGACCCGCAGAGCATCCGCCTCTACCCCGGTGGATCGTTGGCGGCCAACGTGATCGGCGACGTCAACTACGACGGCAACGGCCTCATCGGGTTGGAGGCCTCACTGGACTCCGTCCTCGCCGGCACCGACGGTTCACGAACCTATGACCGCGGTTCGGACGGGGCGATCATCCCCGGGTCCACCCGCAACGTGCACCCGGCGATCAACGGTGCGACGGTGCGACTGACGCTGGACTCCGACATCCAGTGGTTCGTACAGAGCGAGGTGTCCAAGGCCAAGCAACTCTCCGGCGCCAAGTCCGCGTCGGCGGTCGTGCTCGACTCTCGCACCGGCGAGGTGCTCGCGATGGCCAACGACGGGACGTTCAACGCCTCGACGCCGCTGTCCGAACAGCCCGACGCCGATCTCGGCAATCCGGCCGTCACCTCGCCGTTCGAGCCCGGTTCGGTGAACAAGATCATCACGGCGTCGGCGGCCCTCGAGTACGGTCTCACCACACCCGATCAGGTCCATCAGGTTCCCGGCAGTATCCGGATGTCGGGGGTCACCGTCAACGATGCCTGGACTCATGGTGTCGCCCCCTACACGACCACCGGGATCTTCGGGAAGTCGTCCAATGTCGGCACCCTGATGCTGGCCCAGCAGGTCGGTGAGGAACGTTTCGCCGACATGGTCAACCGGTTCGGTCTCGGCAAGCTCACCGGTGTCGGACTGCCGGCCGAGAGCGGTGGCGAGGTGCCCGCACTGAGTCAGTGGTCGGGTGGCTCGTTCGCCAACCTGCCGATCGGTCAGGGCCTGTCGATGACGCTGCTGCAGATGACCGGGATGTATCAGGCCATCGCCAACAACGGGTTGCGCATCCCGCCGCGGATACTGATGTCGGAGCAGCGGGAAGGGCAGGGCGCCCAGACCGAGCCGACGCCGGCGGGTGTGCAGGTGGTCCGGCCGGACACCGCGCGGACCGTGCGCGACATGTTCCGGGCCGTCTTCCAGGACGACCCGATGGGCGTGCAGAGCGGTACCGGGGCCAAGGGCGCCGTCGCCGGCTATCAGCTGTCCGGCAAGACCGGTACCGCCCAGCAGGTCGACCCGTCGTGCGGCTGCTACTCGAACTCCAGCTACAACATCACCTTCGCCGGCATCGCCCCGGCCGACAATCCGCGCTTCGTCGTCGGGATCATGCTGGACAACCCGCGGCGCAGTTCCGACGGCAGCGGGGGCCAGTCGGCGGCACCGCTGTTCGGCACGATCGCCTCGTGGATCCTGCAGCACGACCGCGTTCCGCAGTCCGCGCAGCCCACCCCGAGGTTGGTTCTGCAGGCATCCTGACCGGCCGGGCGCGTCGTCGACGGCTCCCGCAAACAGTTTGACCAACGCCGTGCGACCCGCCCGGGACACGGCGATGCCTGACGGTATCGTGAGTGCGTTCATCTCCCGCCGCGGCCGTCATCGGTCGGCCGGAGACATCCGCAGGGGGAGAGGAGAGGATCTATCGCCATGGCATCTCGTCGCGAGTCCGCCTCCCGTCGCCGGTCGGCTACCCGTGGCGCGGCAGATCTGAGTCGCCCGCGTCACGTGGAACCCACCGAGGTGAATGTGTTGTCGGCGTCCACCGGCGCCCGCCTGGACCTCGTGGGCGCGGCCACCGGATCGACCGCCGTCACCGGGGTCTGCCTGCGCGCACAGGACGTCGAGCCCGGTGATCTGTTCGCGGCACTCCCCGGCGCGCGGGCGCACGGTGCGCAATTCGTCGCCGAGGCGATCGAGCGTGGCGCCACCGCGGTGCTCACCGACGCCGCCGGACGGGCCGAGATCGCCCGCTCGGCGCCCGCCGAGGCCACCTACGCGGTCCTGGTCGCCCACGATCCGCGCAGCGTGCTCGGCGCGGTGAGTTCACGGGTCTACGGGAATCCGTCGCAGCGGCTGAAGCTCATCGGTATCACCGGCACCTCGGGTAAGACGACCACCTCCTACATGGTCGAGGCGGCGTTGCTCGCCGCCGGACACTCCGTCGGGCTGATCGGCACCGTCGAGACACGGGTCGACGGTGTCGCCGTTCCCAGCTCACTGACCACCCCCGAGGCGCCGAATCTGCAGGGTCTGCTGGCGGCGATGGTCGAACGTGGCGTCGACGCCGTCGTGATGGAGGTCTCGAGCCATGCCCTGGCCCTCGGGCGCGTCGACGGGGCACACTTCGCGGTCGGTGCCTTCACCAACCTCTCGCAGGACCACCTCGACTTCCATCCGACGATGCGCGCCTACTTCGAGGCGAAGGCACGACTGTTCGCCTCCGGTTCGTCGGTGCGCGCGGTGCGGTCGGTGATCTGCGTCGACGACGACTGGGGACGGCGGATGGCCGAGGTCGCCGCGGCCGGTGCGCCGAGCGCCCCGATCACCGTGGCCACCACCGACGTCCCGGCGTCCTGGCATGCCGGTCCGTCGACGGTGGACGCCGACGGTTCCCAACGCGTCGAACTACGCGGTCCCGGGCGGATCGCCACCGAGGTCAGCGTGCCGCTGCCGGGTCGCTACAACGTCGCCAACGCCGCCCTCGCGGTCGCGGTGGCCGTGGCCGCGGGGGTCAGCGCCTCGCAGGCCGCGAAGGCGATGCGGTCGGTGTCGGTGCCGGGGCGCCTCGAACGAGTCGACGCCGGGCAGCCCTTCCTCGCGATCGTCGACTACGCCCACAAGCCCGGCGCCCTCGAGGCGGTGCTGTCGACGCTGCGTGGGCAGGCCACCGGCCGTATTGCGGTGGTCGTCGGCGCGGGCGGGGACCGCGATCACGGCAAACGCCCGGTGATGGGTGCCGTCGCCGCACGTGGCGCCGATCTGGTGATCATCACCGACGACAATCCCCGGACCGAGGATCCGGCGACGATCCGGTCGGCGATGCTTGCGGGCCTGGCCGAGGTGCCCTCCGATGAGCGGCCCGCGGGGGCGCAGGAACGGGAGATCGGCGACCGCCGGGCCGCGATCGAGGCGGCGATCGGCTGGGCCCGGCCCGGTGACATCGTGCTGGTGGCCGGCAAGGGCCACGAGGTGGGCCAGGAGATCAACGGGGTCAAGCACCCCTTCGATGACCGTGTGGTCGTCGCCGAGGCCCTGGCCGCCGTGGCGGCCGCAGCACCGGGGGTGCCCGGTGAGTGAGGTGATCACGATTCTCGCCGCGCCGACATCGGCGCGGACCCGCGACGTCGCCAGGTTGTTGCGTACCCTCGTCGAGTCGGCCGACGGCGCCCGACGCGTGTCGCGCGGTGCCCCGCCCGGGGTGCAACCGGACCGGGCCGACGCCGAACGCACGTGGGCGATCCTCGGCGAGCTGCGCACCGACGAGGCCGACGGTCCGGTGCGCTCGGCGAATGAGCACGTCGTCGAGCATGACCTCCTCGGGCGGCAGGCCGTCCGGCTGGCAGTCGACAAGGTGCTGTGTGTCGGTGCCTCGTCCCGGGCCGTGCGGGCGCTGCACCAGGGTGCGGTGATGGAAGGGTCGTGGGGTGACGAGGCGCGATTGGCCGAGGACGTCGAGGAGGCCCTCGACCTCGTCGTCGCCGAACAGGCGTGGACACCACACGCCGGTGACACCGTGCTGCTGGCCGTCCCCGAGCTGTCCCCCGAGACCGTGGCGCAGCGCTGGCGAGATCTCGGCCACGAGGTCACCATCCGTGCGGCACAAGATGATTCGGACGAGTCCGATGAACGGTAACGAACAACGAATGAAGGCGAGGTCCGTCAGGTGACCCAGATCCTCATCGCGGGTGCGATCGCGGTGGCGGTGTCGATCATGCTCACCCCGTTGCTGATCCGACTCTTCTCGCGCCAGGGCTTCGGGCAGGAGATCCGCGTCGAGGGCCCCAAGAGCCACCAGACCAAACGCGGCACCCCGTCGATGGGCGGTGTCGCGATCCTGATCGCGCTGTGGGCCGGCTACTTCGGCGCCCACCTCGCCGGGGTCTTCATGGACTCCGACGCCGGGCCCAGTGCCTCCGGTCTGCTCGTCCTGGGCTTGGCGACCGCCCTGGGTATCGTCGGATTCCTCGACGACTTCATCAAGATCCACAAACACCGCAATCTCGGTCTCAACAAGACCGCCAAGTCGATCGGGCAGTTCATCGCGGCGATCTTGTTCGGCGTCCTGGTCCTGCAGTTCCGCAACGACGCCGGTCTGACGCCGGCGGGACCGTACCTGTCCTACGTGCGGGACATCGACGTCATCTCGATGGTCTCGGTGGCCTTCGTGATCTTCGTGTGGCTGGTGGTGGCCGCGTGGTCGAATGCGGTGAACTTCACCGACGGACTCGACGGGTTGGCCGCCGGATCGATGGCCATGGTGCTGGGCTCGTATGTGCTCGTCGCCTTCTTCCAGTTCGTCAACGCCTGCTCCGGCGGCGCCAAGCCGGCCAACGACATCCCCAAGGGCTGCTACAACGTGCGTGATCCGCTGGATCTGGCGTTGATCGCGGTCGCCGGGGGTGGCGCCTGCCTGGGATTCCTCTGGTGGAATGCCGCGCCCGCCAAGATCTTCATGGGTGACACCGGGTCGTTGGCCCTCGGTGGCATGCTGGCCGGCCTGTCGATCACCACACGCACCGAACTCCTCGCGGTGGTCATCGGAGCATTGTTCGTCGCCGAGATCGTGTCGGTCGTCATCCAGATCGCGTTCTTCCGCACGACCGGACGGCGGGTGTTCCGGATGGCGCCGTTCCATCACCATTTCGAACTCGGGGGGTGGGCCGAGACCACGGTCATCATCCGGTTCTGGCTGCTGACCGCGATCGCCTGCGCGTTGGGGCTGTCGCTGTTCTACGGCGAGTTCCTCACGGTCAGTGGCTGAGGCGGACCCGATGAGTGACCACGCAGACGCCGACGCGCCGCGCGCGGATGACCTCGATGATCCGGCGACGTGGTTGCCGGGACGATCGGTGGTCGTCGCCGGTGGCGGGACCGCCGGGATGTCGGCGGCCGATCACCTTCTCGCCCTCGGCGCACGGGTACGGATCGCCGACGACCGGGTTCGCGACGATGTGGACACCCCGACCGGCGACGCCCCGACCGCCGACCCCCCGATTGCCGGGGCCGCGGCGATCGTCGAGCGTGGCGCCACACTGATCTCGATCACTGCTCTGCTCGCCGACGCCGACTGGACTGCACGAACCGATCTCGTTGTGGTCTCGCCCGGGTTCGCACCCACCCATGCGGTGCCCGCAGCCGCGCTGGCCGCCGGTGTTCCCGTCTGGGGTGAGGTCGAACTCGCGTGGCGTCTGGACGCCGCGCAGATCTACGGACCGTCGCGGACCTGGCTCGTGGTGACCGGCACCAACGGCAAAACCACCACCACCTCGATGCTCACCGAGATCGTGGCCGCCTCCGGTCGAGGCGCGGCCGCCTGCGGCAACATCGGGTTGCCGGTACTCGACGCGATGCGCGCCGAGCGCCCCGTGGAGGTGCTCTGCGCCGAGTTGTCGTCGTTTCAACTGCACTGGGCGCCGTCGATCGCACCGGCGGCCGGGGTGGTGCTCAACGTCGCCGACGATCATCTCGATTGGCACGGATCGTTCGACGCCTACGCGCAGGCCAAGCAGATCGCCTTGCACGGGACGGTCGGCGTGGTCGGCCTCGACAACGCGGTTGCCGCGAGCATGCCGGTGTCCGGCCGAAGGGTCGGATTCACGCTCGCCGAGCCGCGGCCCGGTGAGCTGGGCATCCGGGACGGACACCTGATCGACCGGGCCTTCGCGCTCGAGGGCGACGTCCCCGGCGATGACGGGGTCGTGCTCGCCGACGTCGCGACCATCGCGCCGCCCGGGCCGTCCGGACAGTCCGATGCATTGGCGGCGGCGGCGCTGGCGCGGGCCATCGGAGTCGACGCGGCGTCCATTGGCGCTGCTCTTGGCGCTTTCCGGCCCGCCGCGCACCGCGGCGAGGTCGTGGCCACCCGCGCGGGTATCGACTTCGTCGACGACTCCAAGGCAACCAATCCGCATGCCGCACAGGCCGCGGTCGCCGCGCACCGGCGCGTGGTCCTGATCGCCGGGGGACTGCTGAAGGGGGCCTCCCTGGCGGAGATGCTCACCGCTGTCGGCTCCCGCCTCGACGGGGTCGTCGTGATCGGTCAGGATCGGGATCTGATCGTCGAGGCTATCGCGCGACACGCCCCAGAAGTCCCAACAGTCACAGTGTTCACAGGGGACGATGGCTGCGTGACGGTACAGCGCGAGTTCTCCCTTCCCGCGGGATTCGATCTGCCCACGGCATCCGACCTTCCCGGGGCCCCGACCTCTCGACCGGCGACCCCGTCCGACGCCGCCGTCGCGGTGATGGACCGGGCCGTCGAGGTCGCCTGGGCCCTGGCCGATAGGCCCCGTGATAGCGCAGCCGATAGGCCCCGTGATAGCGCAGCCGCCAGGCCCGAGGCGATTCTGCTCGCACCGGCCGCGGCGTCGCTGGACATGTTCGCCGGCTACGGACGGCGCGGTGACGCGTTTGCCGTGGCGGCCCGGTCCTTGGCCGGATCGGCACCGACAGCCGGTACCCACGAGCCGACGCGCCCATGACCCCGCGGACCGACACCGGCACAGATACCGGCGCCGCGTCGAAGGCAGGACCCGCCGAGAAGTCGAAGGCACCGACGTCGTCTCCGGACGACACGGTGCCCGCGGACCCTGCGGCCGACGAGTCCACGCCGGGTAAGCGGGACGGGGCCGACCGGGACACGACCGATCAGGACCGGGATGCCCGGGCGGGTTCGGGGGGCGCGGCGAAGAAGTCCGGCCGATCCGCGCGTGCCCGGAACGCGAAATCCCCGACGACGGTGACCGGGTCGCTGAGCTCGGTCGTCGGCACCATTGGCGAGGGTGTGCGGAGCCTGCTCGGCCGACCGTTGGCGTCGTATCACCTGGTCCTCACGCTGGCATTGCTGCTGACCGTGTTCGGACTGGTGATGGTGCTCTCGGCATCGTCGGTCGAGGGATACTCGCAGGACGGCTCGGCCTACGGGCTCTTCGCGACCCAGGTGGTGTTCGCGCTGTTGGGCCTGGTCGTCTTCTACTTCACGTTGCGCCTGCCGGTGCGGTTGCTGCGTCGTGTCGCGGCACCGTTGATGATCGTCACCACCATCCTGCTGGCGCTCGTGCTGATCCCCGGGATCGGCACGCTGAGCCAGGGTGCGCGGCGTTGGTTCGTGATCTCGGGGTTGTCGGTTCAGCCGTCGGAACTGGTCAAGGTGGCGCTGTGCGTGTGGGGGGCCCATCTGTTGGCTTCGCGCCGCCGGGAACATGCACCGTTGCGCGAGCTGCTGATACCACTGTTGCCGGTCGGTGTGCTGATCTGTCTGCTGATCATCCTCGAACCCAACCTGTCGACCACCATCACGATCGCCATCATCGTCGGCACCCTGCTGTGGTTCGCCGGCCTGCCGATCAAGGTGTTCAGTGCCTTCGCGGTCACCGGCATCGCCATCGCCATCCTGCTGGCCCTGGTCGAGGGTTACCGATCGCAGCGCGTGATGAGCTTCCTCGGCGGCATTGACGACCCGCAGGGCGCCGGTTACCAGGCGCGCCAGGCCACCTACGCCCTGGCCAACGGCGGCGTCTTCGGGGTCGGTCTCGGTCAGAGCCGGGCCAAGTGGAACTACCTGCCGAACGCCCACAACGACTTCATCTTCGCGATCATCGGTGAGGAACTCGGCCTGATCGGCGGGCTGCTGGTGGTGATGCTGTTCGTCATCCTGGCGTTCGTCGGTTTCCGGATCGCGCATCGCTGCACCGACCCGTTCCTGCGTCTGATGACCGCCACCATCACCGTGTTGATCACCGCTCAGGCGTTGATCAACATCGGCTACGTGATCGGGCTGCTGCCGGTGACCGGTATCCAGTTGCCGCTGTTGTCGGCCGGTGGCACGTCGACGCTGACGGTGCTCGCGATGCTCGGGTTGTTGGCGAATGCGGCCCGCCACGAACCCGAGGCGGTCGTGGCGCTGTCCTCGCCGCCCACCCGTCGCTTCGGCCGGTTGTTCCGTCTGCCCAGGCCGGTGGCCTACCAGCCGTCCCGGGCGGAGGTGCTGCGTGACCGCCTCGACGGCCGACGATCCGGGGCCGCGCCGGCACGCCGAGGGCGACCGACGACCGCCGGACCGGCCGAACCGGCCCGATCGGGCTGGCGACGCGTGTGGCCCGGCGGGCGCGGTGACGCGTCACCGATGGCACCGTCACCGGCTGCGCCGCCGACGTCGCCCGGCAGGTATTCTCCTGCTCGGTATCGTGGCGCACCGACGCCCGGCGCCACCCGCGCCGGTGGTGGCCCGTCGAGAACGCGATATGCGGGTGCGCCGATGAGGTCGGAGCCGCGGGGGCACAACGGTCGCCCAGCCCGACGGTGACCGGACCCGATGACCCGGGCGAGGCGCGGGCCGGGTGTGCCCCGGCATGAATCGGGCCGGGGCGAACCGTCCTCGGTGACCGGTGCCGCGGCGAACCGTGGTGGGGCGCGGCCCGCATGACGTGCAGTGATGCACTCGGACGACGAGCCGGACCTCGGCTCACACGGAGAGGAAGCGATGGAGTCGCCTGAGCAGGCGGATGGCAGCGGTCGCCCGCTGTCGGTGGTGGTGGCCGGTGGCGGCACCGCCGGACACATCGAGCCGGCGCTGGCGGTGGCCGATGCCGTCCGGCGGCTCGATCCGCGGGCCCGGATCACCGCGCTCGGTACCCGCCGGGGCCTGGAGACCACCCTGGTCCCCGACCGCGGGTACGAGCTGGCCCTGATCCCGCCGGTGCCGTTGCCCCGCAAGCCCGGCCTGGAGTTGGCCAAGACGCCGGCGCGGCTGGCCCGGTCGGTGGCCGCGGCACGCAAGGTGCTCGCCTCGGTCCAGGCCGACGTCGTCGTCGGATTCGGCGGGTATGTGTCGATCCCGGCGTACCTCGCGGCGCAGACCCATCTGCGTGCCAAGAAGAGACTGCCGATCGTCATTCACGAGGCCAACGCGTCGGCCGGTATCGCGAACAAGGTCGGCGCCCGCTTCGCCGATGTGGTGCTCGCCGCGGTCGACGGGTCCGGGCTGGAGAACGCCTGCGTCGTCGGAATCCCGGTCCGGGGCCAGATCGCCGAACTCGACCGGGCCGCGTTGCGGGCCAAGGCCCGGCACTACTTCGGTCTCAACGAGGAGGCACCGACACTTCTGGTGTTCGGTGGGTCGCAGGGAGCCCAACAGCTCAACAAGGCGGTCGAGGCTGCCGCCGGGGCGTTGGGCAGTGCCGGCATCGGCGTGCTGCACGCCTACGGACCCAAGAATTCGATCGATCCGGCGACCCCGGCGGGCGCACCGCCGTATCAGGGTGTCGGCTATCTCAAGCGGATGGATCTGGCGTATGCCGCCGCCGACCTGGCGATCTGCCGGTCGGGGGCGATGACGGTGGCCGAGGTGTCGGCCACCGGGCTGCCCGCGGTGTACGTGCCGCTCCCGCACGGCAACGGTGAGCAGCGACTCAACGCTCTCCCGGTGGTCGAGGCCGGTGGGGGAATCCTGGTCGACAACGACGATCTCACCACCGAGTGGGTGGAACGGGAGATCCCGGCGTTGCTCGGTGATCGGGCGCGGTTGGCGGCGATGTCGGCGGCGGCCGCGGGCACCGGCCATCGGGATGCGGCGGTCGAGGTGGCGCGGGCGGCGCTGGAGTTGGCGGCGCAGTTCCGGGCCGGCGATCACCGCGGACACTTGGCACACGCGTTTCGCTCGCCGGGTTCGGCTCCGGAGCAGTGAACAATTATGCATCGGAACGAGTGGGTGGAGGTGAGTCGGTGACCGGCGAGGCGACGCAATCGGGAGCCGGAACGCTGCCGGCCCACCTGCGGCGGGTGCACATGGTCGGTATCGGCGGTGCCGGCATGTCCGGGCTGGCGCGAATCCTGCTCGCGCGGGGTGCGGCGGTGTCCGGCTCGGACGCCAAGAGCAGCCGGGGTGTGCTCGCCCTGCGTGCGCGGGGCGCCCACATCCAGGTGGGACACGACCCGTCGGCGCTCGATCTGATCCCGGGCGGGCCGTCGGTGGTGGTGACCACCCATGCAGCCATCCCCAAGACCAATCCCGAACTCGTCGTGGCCCGGTCCCGGGGTATCCCGATCCTGCTGCGCCCGCATGTGCTGGCCGAGTTGATGGTCGGGTACCGCACGGTCCTCGTCGCGGGCACGCACGGGAAGACGTCGACGACGTCGATGGCCGTGGTGGCCCTGCAGCATTGCGGTGTCGATCCGTCCTTCGCGATCGGTGGTGAGCTGAACGAGTCGGGCACCAACGCCCATCACGGCAGTGGTGCGGTGTTCGTGGCCGAGGCCGACGAGAGCGATGGTTCGCTGCTGGAGTACACGCCCGACATCGTCGTGATCACCAACATCGAGTCCGATCACCTCGACTATTTCGGTACGGTCGAGCGCTACGTCGCGGTGTTCGACGCCTTCGTGGCCCGGATCGTCGACGGCGGCGTCCTGGTGGTGTGCCTCGACGATCCCGGCGCGCGGGCGTTGGCGCAGCGGTGCGCGGCGACGCTGGCCGCCCGGGGAGTGTCGGTGCTGGGATACGGCACCGACGGTGTGGCGGTGCCCGACGGTGTGTCGATGGTGGCGAGCGTGCAGTCGTGGACGCCGACGACCGCAGGCAGCGATGTCGAGGTCCGGTTCGCGCCGCCGGTCACCGGCGTCGCCGAAACCCGCCGAATGTCGTTGACGCTGCCCGGTATTCACATGGCGCGTAATGCCATCGGGGCGACGATCGGTGCGGTGTGCGCCGGCGCCGATCTTCCCGGGGTGATCGACGGCATCGAGGCCTTCTCCGGGGTGCGTCGGCGGTTCGAGTTCAAGGGCCGCGCTCGCGGGGTCGAGGTCTTCGACGACTACGCACACCATCCCACCGAGGTGGCCGCGGTGCTCACCGCCGCGCGCGCAATCGTCGACGCCGATCCCGGCGTCGAGCGACGCGTCATCGCCGTTTTCCAGCCTCATCTGTATTCGCGCACCGAGGAATTCGCCGATCAGTTCGCCGCGGCACTCGATCTGGCCGACGTGGTCGTCGTCGCCGACGTCTACGGGGCGCGCGAGGACCCGATCCCCGGTGTGAGCGGGCGGATGATCGTGGAGCGGATGTCGCGTCCGGCGACGTTCGTGGCGGACCTGTCCTCGCTGGCGCAGACGGTGGCCGCTGCGGTGCTGCCCGGGGACATCGTGCTGACGCTGGGTGCCGGGGACATCACCATGCAGGGCCCGGAAATCCTTGCTGTGCTGGACGATTCGCATAAGGCGGCCCCAGAACAGGCGGGCCCAGAAGAGGCGGGCCCCGAACCGGCGAGCCCCGAACCGGCGGAACCGTGAGGCCCCGGCTGCCACGGCGTCGCCGATCCCGGATCCTGCTGGGCGGTGTGGTGGCGGCCGTCGTGATCGTCGGGATGGTGCTCGTCGCGTATCTGACACCGCTGATGTCGGTGCGCGGCACCGAGATCAGCGGTACCCGGACGGTGCCGGGTGCTCAGGTGCTCGCCGCGGCCGCGGTGCCGTCGGGAACCCCGTTGCTGCAGGTCGACACCGGTGCTGCGGCACGGCGGATCGCCGCGATCCCGTCGGTGGAATCGGCTCGCGTGCAACGCAGTTACCCGTCGACCCTGGAGATCACCATCACCGAGCGGGTCCCGGTCGCGGTGGTCACCGAGGGGGACAAGCTCCACGTCCTCGATCGGTCGGGGGTCGGCTACCTCACCTATCCCGCGGCCTCGGCGCCGCCGGACATCAAGAAGCTGCCCGTTTTCCACACCGCGACACCGGGTCCTGCCGACCCCACCACGCGGGCCGCGCTGGCGGTGGTGGCCGGGCTGCCGCCGTCGTTGTCCAAGCAGGTGGTCAGTGTCACGGCCTCCTCGCCGGTGGACATCCACCTGGAGCTGACCGGAAATCGGAATGTGGTGTGGGGTGACGATTCCCAGGGTGCGGAGAAGGCGCGCACGCTCAGTTATCTGTTGACCCGCGACGCCACGCAGTTCAACGTCTCCGCTCCCGCCTTTCCGACATACCGGTAGCGGCACGCCATCCCGTTAGGGGTGCACCACCTCAGGTGGAGGCGCGACAGCCGCGGCGATGCGGCCGTCCGCGCGCCTCTTTCCGACATATCGGCGGGGATTTGGCGACACGCCGAGGCACCTCCCGGGTCTGGGGCGCACCGGTGCCTAGCGTCGTCACCAACACCACTACTTGACATAACTCTAGATCTATGGTTGAGGTTTAGGGTTTTGACCCGAGAAGGAAGGCGAGTGTCATGACGCCACCGCACAACTACCTGGCCGTGATCAAGGTCGTCGGCATCGGCGGCGGCGGCGTCAACGCCGTCAACCGGATGATCGAGCAGGGCCTCAAGGGCGTTGAGTTCATCGCCATCAACACCGACGCGCAGGCGCTGTTGATGAGCGACGCCGACGTCAAGCTCGACGTCGGACGTGATTCCACGCGTGGTCTCGGCGCCGGTGCCGACCCCGAGGTGGGTCGTCGCGCGGCCGAGGATGCCCGCGACGAGATCGAGGAGCTCCTCAAGGGTGCTGACATGGTGTTCGTGACCGCGGGTGAGGGCGGCGGCACCGGAACCGGCGGCGCGCCGGTGGTGGCCGCGATCGCGCGCAAGCTGGGCGCGCTGACCGTCGGCGTGGTGACCCGCCCGTTCGGCTTCGAGGGTAAGCGGCGTGGCAATCAGGCCGAGGCCGGCATCACCGCACTGCGCGAATCCTGCGACACCCTGATCGTCATTCCGAATGATCGTCTGCTGCAGCTCGGCGACGCCCAGGTCAGCCTGATGGACGCCTTCCGCAGCGCCGACGAGGTGCTGCTCAACGGTGTGCAGGGCATCACCGACCTGATCACCACCCCCGGTCTGATCAACGTCGACTTCGCCGACGTCAAGGGCGTGATGAGTGACGCGGGCAGCGCGCTGATGGGTATCGGTTCGTCCCGCGGTGAGGATCGTGCCAAGAAGGCCGCGGAGTCGGCGATCAACTCGCCGCTTCTCGAGGCCTCGATGGAAGGCGCACGCGGCGTGCTCATCTCGATCGCCGGCGGTAGCGACCTGGGCCTGTTCGAGATCCACAACGCGGCGACCCAGGTGCAGGAGGCGGCCCACGAGGACGCCAACATCATCTTCGGCACCGTGATCGACGACAACCTCGGTGACGAGGTCCGGGTGACGGTGATCGCGGCCGGGTTCGACGGCGGGGCACCGCGCAAACGGACCGACGCACCCACGGCCGCCGCCGGGAAGTCGGCGGTCGGGTCGGCCACCGCCGGTACCGTTTCGACCCCCACCAGGAGCGATCCGCTCTTCGGTGACCTCCCGGCCGGGCAGGGCGATCCCTTCGCCTCCAACGCCGCCCCCGAGCGGCCCCGCCGCAACAATGTGACCCTCGACGACGACGACGTCGATGTTCCGTCCTTCATGAAGCGGTGAGATGAACTCACCGGTTTCCGGTGGTGCGCGGGTCCGGCGCGTGGTGACCACCCGCGCCGGCGGCGTCTCGCGTGCGCCGTATGACAGCTTCAATCTCGGTGATCATGTCGGCGACGACCCCTCGGCCGTGGCGGTCAACCGGCGACGCCTCGCCGAGCAGATCGGTGTCGATGAGTCGTCGGTGGTCTGGATGGAGCAGATCCACAGTCGCAACGTCACGGTCATTGACGAGCAGACGCTTGGATCCGCCGAGGCCGAGCGGGTCGGACCGTCGATCCGTGTGCCGGCGACCGACGCGCTCGTCACGACGGTCCCCGGTGTGGCGCTGGCCGTCCTGAGCGCCGACTGCGTGCCGGTACTGCTCAGCGACGACGAGGCCGGTGTGATCGCCGGTGTGCACGCCGGGCGGGTGGGTGCGCGGATCGGGATCATCCCGGCGACGCTGCGGATGATGATCCGGCTCGGCGCGCGTCCCGAACGCATCGGGGCGTTCCTCGGGCCGGCGGCGAGCGGTGAACGCTACGAGGTCCCCGAGGCGATGCAGCGCGACGTCGAGGAACACCTCCCGGGCAGTGCCTGTCGAACCCGTCAGGGAACCGCGGGCCTCGACCTGCGCGCCGGGATTCGTCGGCAGCTCCTCGCCGTCGGGGTCGGTGCGGTGGCGCAGGATCCGCGCTGCACCATCTCCGACACCGAGTTGTTCAGCCATCGACGTGGCGCCCCCACCGGCCGGTTGGCGTCGGTGATCTGGATTGATCCCGGCGTCGATCCCGACGAGGACGCCGGCGGCCCGGTGGCCGGGTCGTGAGCGATCCGCGCGCGGACGAACTCGCCGGGCGACTCGCGGCCGTGCGTGAGCGGCTCGACGCCGCGGTCGCCGCGGCCGGTCGCCCGGTGGGCGACGTCGAACTGCTGGTGGTCACCAAGTTCTTCCCGGCATCCGACGTGATGCGGCTGATCGAGCTGGGGGAGCGGGCCTTCGGCGAGTCCCGGGAACCGGAGGCAAGCCGCAAGATCGCCGAACTCGGCGACGCCGTACCGACTCGTCGGGCGGTGTTCGACATGATCGGCAGCGTGCAGACCAAGAAGGCGAAAACCGTTGCGCGGTGGGCGCGTTCGGTGCATTCGGTCGATCGCGACAAGCTCGTCGGGCATCTGGGCCGGGCGGCCGAACAAGCACTTGACGAGCACGTGCGCGACGTGCCGCTCGGCGTGTTCGCCCAGGTGAGTCTCGACGGTGACCCGACGCGCGGTGGTGTCGAGATCGCAGACCTGCCGGCCCTGGCCGAGACCATCGCCGCGGAGCCGTCTCTGAGGCTGCGTGGGCTCATGGTGATCACGCCCGTCGACGGTTCTCACCGGCAGTGGATGGAGCGGATGTCCGAGGTCCGGGAGGGTTTTCTCGCCGATCACCCGCAGGCCGGTGAGCTGTCCGCCGGGATGAGTGGGGACATGGAGATCGCGATCGAATACGGCTCGACATGCGTGCGTGTCGGTACCGCGATCATGGGTTCTCGGCCGATACTCTCTCAGTAATCACATTGGTCACACGAGAACCAACGAGAACAACAACACCCACCGGCACCACCTGCCACACCGCTCTAAGCGTCGGACGACAGAGAGGCCCCCGCACATGACCACGATGCAGAAATTCAAGGCATATTTCGGCATGGTGCCTCCGAGCGAGTACGAGGACGATTACCTCGACGAGCCGGGCCCCGGACCGGTGCGGGCGGTGCCGCGGGAGCGGTCCTACCGCGACGAGTACTACGGCGACGTCTCCTACCGCGACGAGGTCGCCGGAGAAGGCTACGGGGAGTTCCGCGAGGTCGGCTTCCGGGAGCGCGACGGATACGGCGAGGAACGCCGCTACGCCGCGGCCGGATACGAATTCGAGGCCGGCTACGCCGCGGCACCGGAATACGCCTACGCGGGCAGTGTCCGGGCGGCCGTCGAGCACGGTCCGGAGCGTGTGCGTCCGGCCCGGCTCGAGCCGCTGCAGCGGTCGAGCAGCGCGACGTTGCGCGCTGCGAGCGGGCCCCGCGGCGTCGAATCACGCGGAGAACTCGAGCGGGTGTTCGCCGACGGACCGCTGCACAAGATCACCACGCTGCGCCCGTCCGACTATGGCGAGGCGCGCACGATCGGCGAGCGCTTCCGCGACGGCAACCCGGTGATCATGGACCTGGTCAACATGAGCAACGACGACGCCAAGCGACTCGTCGACTTCGCCGCCGGACTCGCGTTCGCGTTGCGCGGTTCGTTCGACAAGGTCGCCACCAAGGTGTTCTTGCTCTCGCCCGCCGACATCGACGTCTCGGCCGAGGATCGGCGCAAGATCGCCGAAACCGGCTTCTACAATCAGTCCTGAACTGCGTAAATCGGCCCAATCGCCCACCATCCGGCGGGCTCGGGCCATCCCATCCGATCGTCGTCGTCGCGCCCGCGGAGACGTGCCGGGTCATACCGGTGCGACCGCGGGCGCGCGGCGTCAGGCACTCTTGAGAAGTGGCGATGCTGTTCGAAATCCTCTACTACGTTCTGTTCGTCTACTGGTTGCTGCTCCTGGCCCGGCTCATCGTGGAACTGGTGCGCAGTTTCGCGCGGGAATGGCGACCGACCGGAATCGTCGTGGTGGTCATCGAGGTGACCTTCACCCTCACCGACCCCCCGATCAAACTCCTGCGACGCATCATTCCGCCGATTCCCCTCGGACCGGTGCGGCTGGATCTGTCCCTGATGATCGTGCTGATCGTTGTCGTCATCGCGATGCAATTCGTGGGCTCGATCCGGACATCGGCGGCCCTGGCCGCGCTCGGCATGCCGGTCTGAATGTAGGAGCGCCATCGGGTACGTGTCTGCCGGTAGTGGGCCATTTCGGCGGGCATGGATGTCATAGTTAGATGACTGTTTGGTTGCGAGACGACGTCGATGATCTACAACGAACGGTTCAGGTGTGACAGGATAGGACGCCAGTTACAGATTTTGACTGGTATGAATGATCAGTGACACTCTGTACTGGGCACAGTTTTCGACCGTCAACAACACATAATCTCGAACGACATTGAGGGGACCGACATGCGGCTGACACCAGCTGATGTGCACAACGTCGCGTTCAGCAAACCGCCTATCGGTAAACGCGGCTACAACGAGGACGAGGTAGATCAATTTCTCGACTTCGTCGAGGCGGAACTCGCGCGTCTGATCGATGAGAACTCTGATCTGAAGCAGCGCGTCGAGGAACTCGAAGGCGAACTCGCCGACGCCAAGTCGGGTGCGGTCGCCGCCGCTCCGGCACCGTCGGAGGACCACACGCAGGTCTTCTCGATGTCCAAGCCCGAGCCCGAGCCCGCCCCGGCCCCGGTGGCCGCTGCCGCACCGGTCGGCGCATTCGCCGACGGCGACGCCCATGTCCGGGCCGCCAAGGTTCTGGCCCTGGCGCAGGAGACGGCCGACCGTCTGACCGGATCGTCGCGACAGGAGGCCGACGCCCTGCTGTCGGACGCCCGTCAGCGAGCCGACTCGATGGTCGCCGACGCGCAGAGCAAGTCCGAGGCCACCCTGACCGATGCCCGGCAGCGATCCGAGGCGATCCTCGCCGACGCGCAGACCCGTGCGGAGGCGCAGGTGCGTCAGGCGCAGGAGCGTGCCGACGCCCTGCAGTCCGATGCCGAGCGCAAGCACGCCGAGATCATGGGCACCATCAACCAGCAGCGTGGTGTGCTCGAAGGCCGCATCGAACAGCTCAAGGTGTTCGAACGCGAGTACCGCACCCGCCTGAAGACCTACCTGGAATCGCAACTCGAGGAGTTGCAGCAGCGCGGCAGCGCCGCACCGGTGGAGAGTGGACGCCCCGTCGACCAGTCGTTCTCCACGGATCCGGGCAATGGTGGGTTCAGCAACTACTCGCAGAGCTGATCGCCGGCGACGTGAGCACATGACATGCTGACCCTGGCCCTGGCGGCCACGCTCGTCGGTTTCGTCCTGCTCGTCGTCGGTTTGATCACGGGCACACTGTGGCTCGCGGTCGCGTGCATCGTGGTGTGTCTGGTCGGACTGATCTTCCTGGTCGCCGACATCGTGTGGTCGGGGCGCCGGAGCAAGCCCGAGCCCGATCGGGGTGGCGGGTTCGGCTTCGGGACCGATGAGGACGCTGCCGTCGACGAGGCGGGTACCCACCCTGCCGGCGACGAGGCCGCCGTCGATCCCACGAGTACCGATGATGCCGGATCGGCATCGGCCCAGGCCGCTCACGCAGACGGGCCCGCCGGCTCGTCGCCGCCGTATCCCGGCCCCGCCGGAGGTGTACCGACCTCGACAGAGGGCGAGCGAGCGGCTCTCTGGAAGGGTGTGGTGACCCCGCGCCCGTCGGCCGAGGATCCAACGTCCGACCCCGACATGGTCGATCATCCGACGATCGCTCCGCAGTCGCATCCGACCGTGGCTGCACCGTCGACCGCCGAACGTGGCTACGCCGACTACCTGCGATCCGTGGGCGCCGACGACATCGTCAGCGGCCGGACACCCGCCGACGTCCCACCACCAGCCGAGGCACCGGGGCAGGGTTCGGCTCCCGCCACACCGGCGTCCGGCACGCCCGACCCGACACGGACAGCGTCACAGCCGCCTCAGGCGACCTCCGACGCCGACGATGATCGTGAGGATCCGTCCCCGCGCCGTACGTTCGATCCGCTCGATCCGAATTGGCGCCCGCCACTGTCCTGAGTCGCTGCGGGGGAGCGGCAGCGGGCCCACAAACGATTTGGTCCTCGGCCGCCCTCGGCGGCTACACTGAGTTCTGCATCGATCCGGCCATCACCGGGGAGCACCTGGAAGAACGGGGTATGGCCGGGCCCACCCGGTCCGGCAATGTCCGCCCTCAGTAGAACCAGGCGGGTTGGCCCGTCACAGCCTTGTTGATCCGCGACGGTCGCCCATCGGCGGTCCCGCGGGTGCCGAGTGGCATCGGTGTCTGCCGATGCAAGCGGGGTGGTACCGCGCAGATGATGCGTCCCCGTGCCGAATGAGCAGTGATGGCACGAGGAGACCTTCGTATGAGCGACGCCAGTTCGTCCCCCGACACCCACGTGTACCCCGTCGTCGACATGACCGACGGCGAGCGCGGAGCACCGTCGTTCCCCACGGTCGAAGAACGGGTCCTGGCCTACTGGGATGCCGACGACACCTTCCGTGCGTCGATCACCAACCGCGCCGACGCCCCCGAGTTCGTCTTCTACGACGGCCCGCCGTTCGCCAACGGCCTGCCCCACTACGGACATCTGCTGACCGGCTACGTCAAGGATGTGGTACCGCGGTACCAGACGATGCTCGGCAAGAAGGTGGAGCGCCGCTTCGGCTGGGACACCCACGGTCTACCCGCCGAACTCGAGGCCGAACGCCAACTCGGGATCACCGACAAGTCGGAGATCGAGACCATGGGCGTCGAGAAGTTCAACGACTACTGTCGCGATTCGGTACTGCGCTACACCGGTGAATGGCGCGATTACGTGACCCGGCAGGCCCGCTGGGTGGACTTCGACAACGATTACAAGACCCTCGACATCGACTTCATGGAGTCGGTCATGTGGGCCTTCCGGCGGCTGTGGGACAAGGGCCTGATCTATCAGGGTCATCGCGTGCTGCCGTACTCCTGGTACGAGCAGACACCGCTGAGCAATCAAGAATCCAAGCTCGACGACGCCTACCGGATGCGGCAGGACCCGGCGGTCACCGTGCGCATGCCGCTGGTCGTCCCCGACGGTCCGCATACCGCACTCGACGGTGTGAACGCCCTCATCTGGACGACCACCCCGTGGACACTGCCGAGCAACCTCGCCATCGCCGTCAATCCGGATGTCACCTACGTCCACCTCAGGGCGGCCGACGGGCAGGAATACCTGCTTGCCGAGGCGCTGGTGGGTGCCTACGCCAAGGAGTTCGGTGATTCCGAGACCCTGGGCACCTACCGGGGAGCCGACCTCGCCGATCTGCACTACACGCCGCCGTTCGACTTCTTCGCCGGCCATCCGAATGCGCACCGGATCCTGTTGGGCGACTACGTCACCACCGACAGCGGCACCGGAATCGTGCATCTGGCACCGGCTTTCGGCGAAGAGGACATGGAACTGGCCACGGCCAACGGCATCGAGGTGGTGCAGCCACTGGATCCGGGCGGCCGATTCACCGCGCAGGTGCCACCGTACGAAGGCTTGATGGTCTTCGATGCGAATCCGGTGATCATCAAAGACCTCAAGGGTGTGGGCAAGATCCTGCGGCACGAGACGATCGAGCACTCCTATCCGCATTCGTGGCGATCAGGAAAGCCGTTGATCTACATGGCCGTGCCGTCGTGGTTCGTGGCCGTGGCGCCGATCAAGGAACGGATGCTCGAGCTCAACAAGCAGATCACCTGGGCGCCCGAACACATCCGGGACGGTCAGTTCGGCAAGTGGCTCGAGGGTGCGCGGGACTGGAACATCAGCCGAAATCGCTTCTGGGGTGCGCCGATCCCGGTCTGGGTGTCGGACAATCCGGAGTATCCGCGGACCGATGTCTACGGCTCACTCGACGAGCTCGAGCGGGATTTCGGGGTGCGACCGGACAATCTGCATCGTCCCTACATCGACGAGCTGACCCGGCCCAATCCCGATGATCCGACCGGTGAGTCGACGATGCGCCGCGTCCCCGAGGTACTCGACTGCTGGTTCGAGTCCGGGTCGATGCCGTATGCGCAGGTGCACTACCCGTTCCAGAACGCCGACTGGTTCGACGGTGACGCCGATTCCGGTGCGCTGCCGCACAACCCGGGTGACTTCATCGTCGAGTACAACGGTCAGACCCGCGGCTGGTTCTACAACCTGCACGTACTGGCGACGGCCCTGTTCGACCGGCCCGCGTTCAAGAGCGTGATCGCGCACGGCATCGTGCTCGGCGACGACGGCCAGAAGATGAGCAAGTCCAAGCGCAACTACCCTGACGTCAACGAGGTCTTCGACCGCGATGGCTCCGATGCGATGCGCTGGTTCCTGATGGCCTCGCCGGTGCTGCGGGGCGGCAACCTGGTGGTCACCGAGAAGGGAATCCGCGAGGGAGTCCGTCAGGCGCTGCTGCCGCTGTGGAATGCCTACAGTTTCCTGCAGCTCTACGCCGAGCGGCCGGCCACCTGGCGGACCGACTCGACCAACGTGCTCGACCGCTACATCCTGGCCAAGCTGGCGGTCACCCGCGACGACATGACCACGGCGCTCGACACCTATGACATCGCCGGGGCGTGTGAGTCGTTCCGCGAGTTCGTCGAGTCACTGACCAACTGGTACGTCCGTCGGTCCCGGGCGCGGTTCTGGGCGGGGCAGGACGCCGATGCGGACGCCTTCGACACGCTGTACACGGTGCTCGAGGTGGCCTCCCGGCTGGCGGCGCCGCTGCTGCCGCTGGCCACCGAGGCGATTTGGCGCGGGCTGACCGGCGGACGGTCGGTGCACCTCACCGACTGGCCGAGTGCCGACGAACTGCCCGGCGATACCGCGTTGGTGTCGGCGATGGACGAGGTGCAGGCGGTGTGTTCGACGGCGTCGAGTATCCGCAAGGCCAACCAGCTGCGGGTGCGACTTCCGTTGCCGGGGTTGACGATCGCGTCGCCGACGGCTGAGCAACTCACCCCGTTCACCGATCTCATCGCCGACGAGATGAATGTGAAGTCGGTGCAGTTGTCCACCGACGCCGACGCCTACGGACGTCACGAACTGGTGGTGAACGCCCGCGCGGCCGGACCCCGTTTGGGCAAGGACGTGCAAAGGGTGATCAAGGCGGTCAAGGCGGGCAATTGGACCGTGTCATCGGCCGCCGATGGCACCGAGGTGGTCTCGGCTGACGGAATCGATCTGCAGCCCGGTGAGTACACGCGCAAACTGGTTGCGGTGGAGCCGGATTCGACGGCCGAACTGCCCGGTGGCGGTGGCCTGGTGGTGCTCGACACCGCGGTGACCGAGGAACTCGAATCCGAGGGCTGGGCCAAGGACCGCGTGCGGGAACTGCAGGATGCGCGAAAGACGTTGGGACTCGACGTCTCCGACCGCATCGAGATCCGTCTGGTGGTACCCGCCGGGCGTGCCGAATGGGCCCGGCGTCATGCCGAGCTGATCGCCGGTGAGGTTCTCGCGGTCCGCTTCGACGTCGACGTTGACGGTGCTGTCGGAGCGATCGCACTCGGCGACGGCGTCAGCGCCGATGTGGTGAAGGCGCCCGCCGGAAGCTGATCGCCGGCACGGTCGTTGAGAGCGCTCTGAATGTCACTGACAGCGCTCTGAATCTCCCTGACAGCGCTCGCGCCCACGTTGACGGCGCTTCGCCAAGCGCGTCAACGACGGGTAGGGCGCTGTCAACGACGGGTTGAGCGCTGTCAATGACGGGTAGGGCGCTGTCAATGACGGGTAGGGCGCTGTCAACGTCGGAGGGGCGGGCTCGGATCAGTCCCGACGCAGGATCACCGACAGCACGGTGTCGACCTGTGCGCCGAACAACTGCTCCGGGGCGGCGAAGGTGTCGGTGCCGTACTGGCCGAAGACCTCCAACGAGGTCGCGCCGATCACGGTGGACCACAACAGTGTTCCGGCCAGCAGGACGTCGTCGGGCAGTGTGCTGTCGAACTCGGTGCGGATGGCGTCGAGGTCGGTGGACAGTCCGGCGGGCAGGGAGGTCCGGGGATCGGTGGTCCGTCCGGCGGCATGTGCGTCGGCGAGTTCGGCGAGCAGGCGGGCGATCACCCTGGTACCGGGCGCGACGGTGCGGTCGGCGGGGGCGGCGTAGCCGGGTACCGGGCTGCCGTACAGCAGCGCCCACCGGGCTGGGTCGTTGATCGCCCAGGAACGAATCGCGGTGGCGACGGCCAGGATTCGGACGTAGGAATCCGTCGGTTCGGCGGCATCGGCGGCGGCGTCGACCGCCTCGCCGAGGTCGGTGTACCCCTCGACGAGCAGCAGCGTGAGCAACTCGTCGCGACTGGGCACATAGCGATAGACCGCTGAGGAGACCACGCCGAGTTCCCGGGCGATCGCGCGCAGCGAGAGCCCCGCGGCTCCGTGGGTGCGCAGATGCTCACGCCCGAGCCGCAGTATCTCGGACTCCATGACCTGTCGATTCTGTGCACGGGAACGCGATGTGGTCGCGCGGGACGGAGGAGTGTCGGCAGGGGGCATGACGACCATCGTGCCATGAATGAGAGCGGTGCTCTTGATTTTCTGGCCGGCATGATGGATTCTGAAATAGAGAGCACTGCTCTCGATTCCGCCTCGACGAAAGGGCCGACATGTCCGACACCCACTACCGCGCACCTCAGGGCCTCGATGTCCGCTTCAACGCCATCGTCCGATGGTTCGCCGATCGCGGCGTGAATCTCGCCGGCGCGCAGACCCTGACCGTCCTCGGACGGAAGACCGGCACGCCGCAGCGAATCCCGGTCAACCCGTTGACCATCGACGGCGCGCAGTACCTGGTCTCGGTACGGGGTCAGACCCAATGGGTGCGCAACGTGCGGGTCAACGGGGCGGTCGAGTTGCGTCGCGGTCGTCGCACTCGTGCCGCCCACCTCACCGAGGTGCCCGATTCCGCGCGCCCGGCGATCATCCGCCGCTACCTGGACAAGTGGGGCTGGGAAGTCGGCCGTTTCCTGCCCGATGGAGTCGGCGTCGACGCCACCACCGCTCAGATCCGCGCCCACGCCCACCAGATCCCGGTCTTCGTCGTCGGGTGACCCGCGGGGCGGCCGCCTCATCCGGTACTGCCTACGCTGGTGAGGTGTCCGATCGATCCGCTCCCTCCGGAGAGGGGGAACGCAGTGCCCGCTGGGTGATGCACCTGGACATGGATGCCTTCTTCGCCTCGGTGGAACAACTCACCCGGCCCACCCTCGCCGGGCGGCCCGTCCTCGTCGGCGGTACCGGCGGACGCGGAGTCGTGGCCGGCGCGAGCTACGCCGCCCGTGCCTACGGCGCACGATCGGCGATGCCGATGCACCAGGCCCGCCGACTGGTCGGCGCGACCGCGGTGGTGTTGCCGCCACGCGGCAGCGTCTACCGCGCGGTGAGCGAACGGATCTTCGCGATCGTCCGCGAAGCGGTGGGTGTGATCGAGATGCTGTCCTTCGACGAGGCATTCGCCGAACCGTCCGAGCTCAGTGGCGAAAGTGGTGCCGCTGCACAGGAGTTCGCGGAGTCCATCCGGCGCCGCATCCGGGATGAGGTGGGGCTGGCGGCCTCGGTCGGCTTCGGGTCGGGCAAGCAGATCGCCAAAATCGCATCGGGGATGGCCAAACCCGACGGCGTGATGGTCATCGGACCATCCGGCGAACTCGAGTTCCTGCACGCACTTCCGGTGCGCAAACTCTGGGGCATCGGCCCGGTATCCGGAGACCGGCTGGCGCGCTTGGGGATTGCCACCATCGGTGACTTCGCGGCACTGTCCGAGGTCGAGGTGGCCTCGGTGCTCGGGTCGACCGTCGGGCCGGCGCTGCATCGCCTGGCCCAGGGCATTGACGAGCGCCCCGTCACCGAACGTGCTGCGGCGAAACAGATCTCGGCGGAATCGACATTCGCCGACGACATCGTGACCCTGCCCGCCCTGCGGCCGGCGATCGCCCGCGCGGCCGCCGACGCCCATCGGCGGCTCGTCGCGGACGGTCGCGGGGCCCGCACCGTGGTCCTGAAACTCAAACGCTCCGACATGTCCGTCCTCACCCGCAGTTCCACCCTTCCTGCCGCCACCAGCGACCTCGACGCGCTGGTCGCCATCGCTCAGCGACTGGCCCTCGATCCGGAGGCGATCGGCCCGATCCGGCTCGTCGGCGTCGGGTACTCCGGACTGAGCGACATCGAGCAGTACGCACTCTTCGGCGACGCCGCGGTCACGGCCGGCGCCATCAGTTCTGCCTACCTCGATCCGGGCGACACCCCTGTGGTCGATCCCGATTCGGTCGACCCCGACTCAGGCGACATCGATCCGGTGCACACCGATTCCCTCGGCCTCGACGTCCCCACCGGAAACCGCACGAGCGCGAATCCGGCTGGGGAGCAACACCATTGGGCAACCGGCCGCGACGTGGTGCACCCAGACCACGGGCACGGGTGGGTGCAGGGTGCCGGTCACGGGGTGGTGACGGTGCGCTTCGAGACGCGGGCCACCGGACCCGGACCGGTCCGCACGTTCACCGAGTCGGACGCAAACCTGCAACCGGCCGATCCGCTCGACAGTCTCGCGTGGCCGCCGACGGCGACTCAGGCCGGCCAGTCACGCGGTTCGGATGCCGAGAAGAAGTCGGCCACCTCGTCCTGATCGCAGCCGGTGCCGAGTAGTGCCAACAGCGCCATCCGGGCCTGCGGCGGACGCAGCCACCGGGAGACGATCGCGCCGGCCCGCTCCAGATCGACGGCGCCGCCACCGCCGCCATAGGTGGGCACGACCGGGCCGAACGGAACCCGGGTGGACACGACGACGACCACGCCGCGTCGGCGCGCCAGATCCACCTCGGCCGTGATGTCGGGAGGGGTGTTGCCCGAACCGGTCCCGGCCAACACGATGCCACCCGCATGCTGTGCGACGGCCGCGGCGATGATGCCGGGGGAGACACCCGGATACAGGCTGTAGGTGTCCACCCGCGCCAACCGGCCACTCGGCACCGGACCGGTCAGCAGCGGTCGTGGCAACCCGTCATGCACCGAGTCGAACGCGTCGAGGTCGACCGTGGACGCCTTGAACGCACCACGCGCCGCGACGAGCTGCCCACCGAGGAGGATGCCGACCCCGTGACCGCGGCTCGCCGGGTCTGCCGCGTGGGCCAACGCCGCGGCGATGTTCTCCGGGCCGTCGGAATCCGGGGAATCGGCCGGATACTGGGCGCCGGTGAACACCACCGGCCGCGGATCGGCCGCGAACAGGTCGGCGAGAAAGGCGGTCTCCTCCATCGTGTCGGTGCCGTGGGTGACCACCACGCCGTCCACCGCGTCGTCGGCGAGGGCATCGGCGATGGCCGAGACGATCCGGAACTGATCGGCCGGGGTCAGTGCCGACGAATCCTTCGCCATCAGGTCGACGGCGACCACGTCGATGTCGACCGACCGCGGTGTCGTTGTCTCCTCGGCGTCTGCGCCGACGGTGTCCGGCACCTCGGCGACACCCATCAGATCATCGGCCGACAACGTCGGCACGGCCCCGTCGGAGGTCGTCTGCGAGGCGACGGTGCCGCCGGTGGTGATCAAGACGATGCGGGCGCGTACCTGCGAAGGTGCCATGGATCACAAGGTTCCCCGGAACCTCCGGGTGGCGTCAACCGTTGCGGGGTGGAGTCGAGGACCGACCTCGATGCGGGGCACCCGGTCGGTGACCGGTGACGCCGGATTGGGCCGGGGTTGGCGCTCATGCCCGATCCTGTTTGGCATAGTGGGGAGAACTCGTCGCGGCGCGCGGGGCGGGGAGTCCCGGCGCCGTGCATCCGAACAGATGCCCAGACCCGAAGACCAGTGAGGGAGTTCGTTGAAGTTTCCGAAGTTCGTAGGTGCGGTCATGATCGCCGCCGCGGTCACCGCCGGCCTCGCCGCCTGTGGCAGCGATGACGGTTCCGATGACATCCCCACCATCCCCGCGACCAGCAGTTCGGCGGCGTCCGACGGCAGCGATGTCACCAATCCGGATTCGCCGCCATCGGTGGCCACGCTGAACCAGATGCTCGACACCGCGCTCGACCCGCAGGTGCCGAACGCGCAGAAGGTCGTCCTGGTCCAGAATTCGCAGAAGGACCCGTCCGTCTTCGATAAGCTGGTCGAGGCCCGCCGGCAGAACCCGGACGTGACCTACACCCTCAAGGGCCCGGTCACCGTCGACGGACCCAACCGCGCGACGGTGCGCGCAACCGTGAAACTGCCCGATCAGGCACCCCAGGACATCGATGCCCAGATCGTCTACGACAACGGTCGCTGGAAGCTGGCGTCGAGCTTCGTCTGCCCGCTGATCACCAGCAACGGTGTCACCAGCGCGATGTGCCCGTCGACGAGCACCCGCCGCACCACCACCAGCCGCGCACCCAACTGACCGCGCGGCCCCGACCGACGACGATGGCCACCGATCCGGAAGGGATCGGTGGCCATCGTCGTATGCCCTACAGGAGTGGCCCAGGGGGCCGCGCCGACGTCGTCAGGGCGACTTCCAGGCCATGGTGAACCCAAACGTCTGCAGCAGCGGCTGATTCGCGTCGGCGCCGACGAGCTCGCGCGCCCCGCGATACTCGGCCTTTCCCGCGACGGGCAGCCCGCGGGTCAGATCGATCGTCACCTCGCCGGAACCGGTGTAGGAATACCGGTCGATGGTCAGGGTCGCATCGCCGCCGGGAATGGTGAACACCGAATTGACCGGTGACTCGTCGGCGGTGAAGGACACCGTCAGACGGTCACCCTCCCACCGCGTCAGCCGCGCCTCGATGGTCTGCACGACGGTCGCCGCCGAGGAGAGGGTGCGTTCGGTGCGCCACGTGGCGCCGACACCGATGGGATCGGTGGGCAGTGTGATCGCGTTCTGCAACGACTGGACCAGCGACTGTTCGACGGCGCGTCGCGCCGATTCCGACGACGGATCGGTCGGGGCCAGACGCAACGACAGCGGGGCCAGACCGGGACCGACACCAATCTCGGCAACGCTGCCGGCGACCGGCGGCAACTGACCGCCGAGTTCCGGCTGCGCCGACGTCGGGGCGCCGAGCACCGCGGTCAGCCGATCGAGTGCATCGCATCCGAAACGCGCCGTCAGCGGTGTGTCGAGGGACTGCGTCGTCTGTGCCGTCGTCGACGACTCGGTGGAGGTGGTCGAGAGGGTGACCTGCTGCGCCGAGGCGAGGTCGGGGGCGGCGCTCGCGGCGCGGAGGGGCCCGGTGCCCGGCGAGGTGAGTGTCACCGATGCCGACGGAATCGGGATCTGCGTCGCCATACTCGCGGCGGTGGCCGCCGACACGCATGGCCCGCTCGGCACCGCCGGGGTCGCCGACGCCGGGGTGTCGGTATCGGAGCCACACGCGGCGAGGAGCAGACCGCACGTCGCGGCGCAGGCGGCGACCATCGACGAGCGCGTGCGGATGGATACCGATTGATGGCGGGACACCGGCTGATGGCGCGTCGATGACGCGGTGGAATCGGACGTCAGGGACACGGCAGTCAGCGTATTGCACGCATCAGGGATGATGGTCGGGTGGATGAAGCAGCGCGTGAGGAGCCCTCGGCGGGCGGACGGGAGATCGACGCACCCGAGGTCACCGCGTCGTCGGATGACGGCGCCGACGATCCGGGGAGCGGCACTCCTGTGGCGACCGGGCCGACCGAGCCCACCCGTGGTGGCCGGGTCCTCGGGATTCTCGCCGTGATCGCCGGCTGCGTCATCGCCCTGGACATCCTGACCAAGACACTCGCGGTGTCGCTGCTCACCCCCGGTGACCCGGTGTCGATCATCGGTGACGTCGTCACCCTGCGCCTGGTCCGCAACAGCGGTGCGGCCTTCTCGATGGCGTCCGGCTACACCTGGGTGCTCACCGTTGTCGCGCTGGTAGTGGTCGTGGTGATCATCCGCTACAGCAGGCGACTCCGCTCGGGCTGGTGGATGCTCGGACTCGGGCTGGTCCTCGGGGGTGCGCTGGGCAACCTGATCGACCGCATCTTCCGGGCCCCCGGACCGCTGCGCGGCCACGTCGTCGACTTCGTCTCGGTGGGCTGGTGGCCGGTGTTCAACGTCGCCGACTCCGCGGTCGTCTGCGGCGCGATCCTGCTGGTCGTCCTGTCGCTGCTGGGATTCGACTACGACGGCTCACGATCCGGGTGGGCGGCGCGTCATGGCGACACCGAGGGCGACGACACCGAGGGCGACGGCACCGAGGATCGGCAGGCCACCGATGCGTGAGTCACGGACCCTCCCGATTCCCGACGGCGTGGCCGGCATGCGCACCGACGCCGGGGTGGCCCGCATCCTCGGACTCTCGCGTACCGTCGCCGGGCAGCTCGCCGACGACGGTGACATCACCGTCGACGGTGTCGCGGTCGGCAAGTCGCACAAACTGACCGCGGGCAGCCTTCTCGACGTGCTGTTGCCCGAACCCGCCGAACCGCTGCGGGTGGAGCCGACCCCCGTCGAGGATCTCGAGGTCATCTACCACGATTCCGACATCATCGTCGTCGACAAGCCGGTCGGGGTGGCCGCGCATCCCTCACTGGGCTGGAGCGGTCCCACCGTCGTCGGTGCCCTCGAGGCCGCCGGATTCCGGATCTCCACCTCGGGTGCCGCCGAACGCCAGGGCATCGTGTCCCGGCTCGACGTCGGCACCTCCGGATTGATGGTCGTCGCCGTCTCGGAACGGGCCTACTCGCTGCTCAAACGGGCGTTCCGGGACCGGGAAGTGGACAAGGGGTATCACGCGCTGGTCCAGGGGCACCTCGATCCGCCGGAGGGCACCATCGACGCCCCGATCGGCCGCCACCGCGGCAACGACTGGAAGTTCGCCGTCACCGCGGCCGGCAAACCCAGCATCACCCACTACGACACCATCGAGATGTTCGCGGCCGCATCGCTGCTCGACATCCATCTCGAGACCGGACGCACCCACCAGATCCGGGTGCACTTCTCGGCGCTGCACCATCCGTGCTGCGGCGACCTCACCTATGGCGCCGACCCGACCCTGGCCGCCCGGCTCGGGCTGGAGCGTCAGTGGCTGCATGCCCGGTCGCTGGGCTTCGCGCATCCCGCGGACGGTCGGTATGTCGAGTTCACCAGTCCGTATCCGGCCGACCTGCAGCACGCCCTGGACGTGTTGCGGGCCGGCTGAGGCCACGCTCCGGGTACGACGCTCGGGTACGACACGCCGGGTACGACACACCGGGCCCGACACACGCGTGATCGCCTCACCAGCCACATGCGGCGTGCCCGGCGTCGGCTGTCGGTGGTTGCGCCTACAGTTGGTGACGCCCCATCCGACCAGTCGAGAAACACCGAGGTGAGAAGCGTCCCGTGGCCGACTCGTTTGTTCACCTGCACAACCACACCGAGTACTCCATGCTCGACGGTGCCGCGAAGGTGGCGCCGCTGTTCGCCGAGGCCAAACGCCTCGGGATGACCGCCATCGGCATGACCGACCACGGCAACATGTTCGGCGCCAGCGAGTTCTACAACACCGCGATCAAGAACGACATCACGCCGATCATCGGCATCGAGGCCTACATCGCGCCGGAGTCGCGGTTCACCACCAAGCGCGTGCAATGGGGTACCCGCGACCAGAAGGACGACGACGTCTCCGGATCGGGCGCGTACACCCACATGACGATGGTCGCCGCCAACGCCACCGGTCTGCGCAACCTGTTCAAACTGTCGTCGCTGGCCTCCATCGAGGGACAGCTTGGCAAGTGGGCCCGGATGGATGCGGATCTGATCGCCGAGTACGCCGAGGGCATCATCGCCACCACCGGCTGCCCGTCCGGGGAGGTGCAGACCCGTCTGCGACTCGGGCAGGAACGGGAGGCACTCGAGGCCGCGGCCAAGTGGCAGGAGATCTTCGGCAAGGAGAACTTCTATCTCGAGTTGATGGAGCACGGTCTGGAGATCGAACGCCGGGTGCGTGACGGACTCCTCGAGGTGGGCCGCAAGCTGGGCATCCAGCCCATCGTCACCAACGACTGCCACTACGTCACCAAGGCGCACGCCGCCAGCCACGAGGCGTTGCTGTGCGTGCAGACCGGCAAGACCCTCTCCGATCCCACCCGATTCAAGTTCGACGGCGACGGCTACTACCTCAAGTCCGCCGAAGAGATGCGCGCACAATGGGATTCGGTGGTCCCGGGTGCATGTGACGCGACCGTCGAGATCGGTGAGCGGGTCGAGAGCTACGCCGACGTGTTCACCCACCGCGACCGCATGCCGGTCTTCCCCGTCCCCGACGGGGAGTCACAGCAGACCTGGCTGCGCAAGGAAGTGGCCAAGGGACTGGCCGAACGACGCTTCGGTGGGCAGACGGTGCCGGAGGACTACCAGCGCCGCGCGAACTACGAACTCGACGTCATCATCCAGATGGGATTCCCCGCCTACTTCCTCGTCGTCGGCGACCTCATCAAGCATGCCCACGAGGTCGGCATCCGCGTCGGCCCGGGTCGTGGGTCGGCGGCCGGCTCGCTGGTGGCGTGGGCGTTGGGCATCACCAACATCGATCCGATTCCGCACGGACTGCTGTTCGAGCGATTCCTCAACCCCGAACGCGTGTCGATGCCCGACATCGACATCGACTTCGACGACCGCCGCCGCGGCGAGATGGTGCGCTATGCCACCGACCGGTGGGGCAGCGACAAGGTGGCCCAAGTCATCACCTTCGGCACCATCAAAACCAAGGCCGCCATCAAGGACTCCGCCCGCGTCCAGTTCGGCCAGCCCGGGTTCGCCATCGCCGACCGCATCACCAAGGCGCTGCCGCCGCCCATCATGGCCAAGGACATCCCGGTTTGGGGTATCACCAATCCCGAACACGAGCGGTTCAACGAGGCCACCGAGGTCCGCACGCTCATCGAGACCGACCCGGACGTCAAGAAGATCTACGACACCGCACTGGGTCTGGAGGGACTGATCCGCAACGCGGGTGTGCACGCCTGCGCGGTGATCATGTCCTCCGAACCGCTCACCGACGCGATCCCGGTGTGGAAGCGTGCGCAGGACGGCGCCATCATCACCGGGTGGGATTACCCGTCGTGCGAGGCCATCGGCCTGCTGAAGATGGACTTCCTCGGGCTGCGCAACCTCACCGTCATCGGTGACGCCCTGGAGAACATCACCCTCAACCGCGGTATCGACCTCGACCTCGACACCCTCCCACTCGAAGACCCCAAGACCTACGAACTGCTCGCCCGCGGTGACACCCTCGGCGTGTTCCAGCTCGACGGCGCGGCCATGCGTGAACTGCTGAAGATGATGCAGCCCACCGGGTTCGAGGACATCGTCGCGGTGCTCGCGCTGTACCGGCCCGGCCCGATGGGCGTCAACGCGCACACCGACTACGCCAAACGCAAGAACGGTCTGCAGGAGATCCGGCCGATCCATCCCGAACTCGAGGAACCGCTCAAGGAGATCCTCGCCGAGACCTACGGCCTGATCGTCTACCAAGAGCAGATCATGCAGATCGCGCAGAAGGTGGCCGGCTACTCGCTCGGACAGGCCGACCTGCTGCGCCGCGCGATGGGTAAGAAGAAGAAGGAGATCCTCGACGAGGCCTACGACGGCTTCGCCGACGGAATGCGCAACAACGGGTTCTCCCAGGCCGCGATCACCGCGCTGTGGGACACGGTGCTGCCGTTCGCCGGGTACGCGTTCAACAAGTCGCACGCCGCCGGCTACGGCCTGGTGTCGTTCTGGACCGCCTACCTCAAGGCCAACTATCCGGCCGAGTACATGGCGGGTCTGCTCACCTCGGTCGGCGACGACAAGGACAAGGCCGCCATCTATCTGGCCGACTGCCGCAAACTCGGCATCACGGTGCTGCCGCCGGACGTCAACGAGTCGCAACGCAACTTCGCCGCCGTCGGTACCGACATCCGGTTCGGTCTGGCCGCCATCCGCAACGTCGGCTCCGGCGTCGTCTCCTCGATCCTGGCGGCGCGTGAGGAGAAGGGGAAGTTCACCAGCTTCTCCGACTACCTCAACAAGATCGACGTCACCGCCTGCAACAAGAAGGTCTCCGAATCGCTGATCAAGGCCGGCGCCTTCGACTCGCTCGAGCATCCGCGCAAGGGTCTGTTCCTGATCCACGCCGAGGCCGTGGAATCGGTGATCGGCACCAAGAAGGCCGAGGCGATCGGACAGTTCGATCTGTTCGGCGGTGGCGACGACGACGCATCCGATTCGCTCGCCGAGGTGTTCGCGGTCAAGGTGCCCGATCAGGAGTGGGACACCAAGCACAAGCTCACCCTCGAGCGGGAGATGTTGGGGCTCTACGTGTCCGGGCATCCCCTCGCGGGCGTCGAACACGCGATCGCCGCGCAGACCGACACCTCGATCACACAGTTGCTCGAGGGCAATGTCGGCGACGGTGCGCAGATCACGATCGGCGGCATCATCTCCGCGGTCACCCGGAGGGTGAACAAGAAGGGTGAGCCGTGGGCCGCGGTCACCCTCGAGGACATGGTCGGTGGTGTCGAGGTCTACTTCTTCCCGCGGGCGTTCGCGGCATACGGAATGGACATCGCACCGGACAACATCGTGCTCATCAGGGCGCGGGTCAACCAGCGTGACGATTCGACGATGATCAGCGCCAATGATCTCGCCGTTCCCGATCTCGCCGCGGCCGGGGCGTCGAAGCCGGTGGCTCTGACCTTGCCGGCGCGGATGTGCACCCCGGACCGGGTGCAGGCGCTCAAGCAGGTGTTGACCCGGCATCCCGGGACCGCGGATGTGCACGTCACCCTGGTCAGCGACGAGCGGTCCACGCTGCTGCGCCTCACCGAGTCGCTGCGGGTGACGCCGAGTTCGGCGCTGATGGGTGATCTGAAGGCACTGCTCGGCCCCAGCTGCCTGGGGCAGTAGCCGACCGGCGCGGTGGCCGCGCGCTGATTACCCTCATCAGATGCCCGGTCACATCATCGTGCACGGCGACGACGCGCTGAGTGTCCGCATCGCCGAGGAGATCTCGAGCGGCGGCGTGCGCGTCGTCACCGTGGCCACCCCGGCGGATCTGTCCACCGCCGACATCGCCACGGCCACGGCGGTGGTGTGCGCCGGATCCGACGACGCGGTCAATCTGGAGTTCGCGCTGCTGGCCCGGCAGCACAGCACGACGGCGCGCGTCGTGGTGAACATGTCCAATCAGGTGTTGCGCGCGGCGGTGACGGCGGGCAACGGACCGGGCGCGGTGCTCGACGTGGCCGAACTCGCCGCGCCGTCGGTCGTCGAGGCATGCCTGTCGCGGACCACCCATTCCATCTCCGCCGCCGGCACCGAGTTCATCATGGCCGTCACCGACACGCCCTCCGCAGGCACGCTGCGTGACCTGTACGGCGACCTGGCCCCGGTGGCGGTGATCGCCGGCGGGGACGACGCCGCGGAAAGCGTGGTGTGTTGCCCGGGTCGCGATCTCGACGTCGGCGTCGGCGATCGTGTGGCCGTCATCGGAACCTCAGACGATCTCGCGGTCGCCGGGATCGCATGGGAAAGACCGAATCCGGCCCGTCGGCGGCCACCGCCGTTGCCGGTGCGTGGGGTCGGCGCGCTGCGCGGTTTCCTCGAGGATGTGAATCCGAACCTGTTCCGCGCACTCGGGGTGTCGTTCACACTGCTGCTGGGCGCCACCCTGCTCTTGCGTTTCACCTATCACAAGCCGGGGATGAGCTTTGTCGACGCGCTGTACTTCTCCACCGAGACCATTGCGACCGTCGGCTACGGCGACTTCAGTTTCGTCGATCAGCCGGTCTGGCTGCGGCTGTTCTCCATCGGCCTGATGTTTGCCGGTGTGACGACGACCGCGGTGCTGATGGCCTTCGTCGCCGACGTCCTGCTGTCACGGCGTATCGGGCAGTCCGCGGGCAAACGTCGTGCCCGGGAGATGCGCGAGCACGTCATCGTCGTGGGTTTGGGCTCCTTTGGCATTCGGGTGGCGACCGATCTGCGGGCGGCCGGCCACGATGTGGTCGCGATCGAGTCGAGCACCGACAATCGCTTCCTGGCGACCGCCGCCGCGGCCGACGTGCCGGTCATCTTCGGGGACGCCACCCTGCGTCAGACCCTCGAGGACGCCCGGATCGGCCGGGCGCGTGCGGTCGCGGTGCTCACCCATGACGACATGATCAACATCGAGACCGGAATCATCGCCCGCGAGTCACTCGGCGAGCGGTGGGGCAACACGTCGGCCGAACGGGGTGTGCCCGTCGTGCTCCGGGTCTTCGACCACACCCTCGGTTCCGCCGTCGCCCACCGCTTCGGTTTCGAGAACGTCCGCTCCACCGTCGAACTGGCCGCACCCTGGTTCATCGGCGCGGCACTGGGGTTGCAGGTGATCTCGACCTTCTCGGTGGGGCAACGCTCTTTCATGGTCGGTGGGGTCTTCGTGCGGCGCGGCAGCACCCTCGACGGTATCTCGATGGCGGAGCTGCCCACCCTCACCCGGGTCATCGCCATCGATCGCCACACCGGTGCGATCCTGCATCCGCGCCGCGACGACCGGTTGCGCGCCGAGGACACCGCCTATCTGGTCGGCCCGTATCACGAACTCCTCGACACCCTGCGCCGTGGACAGTGAACATCACACCCGGGAAAGGTTTCGGCTGGCCGAAACATTGTTGCCGACGATGCTAATATCGGCTGTGACGCTAACCGAAGTCTGATGTTCCGGGAGTATCGATGACAGCGATGATCGAGACCATGCAGCCCCGAACGCGGGGCGCGGTGCCCACCATCGACATCGCCGGGACCGACTGGCCGGTCTACAAGGTGCAGGCCGTCGCCGCCGCCGTGCTCGCCGCAGTGCTGAGCCTGGCCGTGTTCACCTCGATGCAGACCGCGGCCTGGGTGTCGGGCGTCGTCCTGGTCTCCACGTGGTGGATCGGCCGTTACCGGGCGGCGAAGGGCATGGGTGCGGACGGATCGAACCCGGCCGGGATCTCATAGATCCGGCCGTCGAAGCCGGCCCGGAACAGTCGTCCCGCCGAGAAGCCGCGGTTCCCGCCGCCGTAACTGACCACGCTCGAGAGTGGAAGTCCTTGCGCCAGGACGCAATAGGCGCCCGGTGCGGTCACCCGCACGATCTGTCCGGCGGCGTTGAACGGCACGATAGGTCGTTCCTTCGAGTCGAGCGTGAGACCGTCGGGCGCCGCCAGGGCATCGCCGCCGCCCAGGGTGAGGAGACTCTGCACCACGCGGGGATCGGCCGTCGAGATGCGGCTCACCCCCGGATTGGTGAACGTCCGCGAGACATACAACCACCGGTCGCCCCGGCCGAGGACCGCGCCGTTGGCGCTCGGCAGCGAACCCCACGTCGGGTTGACCGCCCCAGCGGGCGACACCCGCCCGATCAGATTCCCGAAGTCGTTGGTGGCGTAGACGACGCCGTTGCCCGCGACGGCCATGCCGTCGGCCGCCGACAATCCGCCGACCCACGGCCGCAACAGGTTGGTGGCGGTGTTCAGGCGTGCGATGGCGCCCGGCCGGAGGGCGTCGCCGACGATGACGCGCGGATCCGCGCCGTACCCGACGAGAAGGGTGCCGTCGGGGGTCCAGGCGAGCGCACCCGCGCCGCCGGCCGGCACCCGCGCGATCGGTACCGCGCGAGATCCCGGGGCGTCGAGTCGGAACACCTGCCCGCTGATGAGGTCGGTGGTGTAGAGCCGCCCGCGGCCGTCGACGGTCAGTCCCTCCAGTGCTGCGCCCGGCACCGTCCCGACCAACCGGGCCGGCGAGGCCCCCGGGCACGGCGGTGCCGCTTGTGCGGTCGTGGTGCCCGTCGCGACGATGGTGGTCAGCGCGATCGCTCCGGCCGCGACGGCGAGCGCAGCTCGGCGAAGAACTCGGTTCCGGTGACGCAGTCGCATGCGGGCTCCTCGCGGGGTGTGACGGACGTTACCCACTGCGAGTGTAAGCACGCCGCGAGGTGAGATGCCAGGGTCTCCCGGGACCCGCCGCGCGCACGGGTCGTCGCGCCCAGTGAGATCATGGAGTGCGTGAGTACGTCGCGCGACACCCTTTCCACATCCGGAACAGCCACCTCCGGAGCAGCCCCGTCCGGCCCCGGCCTGTCGGTTGCGTCGATCGACGCGGCCGCCGAGCGGATCGCCCCGGCGGTGTCGCGCACCCCGCTCGAACCGGCCCCGCGGCTGAGTGATCTGGTCGGCGCGCAGGTCTTTCTCAAACGTGAGGACCTGCAAACGGTGCGCTCGTACAAGATTCGCGGCGCCTACAACGTGATGGCGCAACTGTCCGACGACGAACGCGCGCGGGGAGTCGTGGCGGCCAGCGCCGGTAACCACGCCCAGGGCGTCGCCTTCGCGTGCCGGTCCATGCAGGTGCGTGGCCGGATCTACGTACCGACCACCACACCCAAGCAGAAGCGCGACCGGATCCTCTGGCACGGTGGGGAATTCGTGGAGCTGCATGCGGTGGGTGACACCTACGACGCGGCGGCGGCCGCCGCGCAGGGTGACGTGCTGAGCACTGGTGCGACCTGGATCCACGCCTTCGACGATCCGCGCACCGCCGCCGGGCAGGGCACCATCGCCAAGGAGATCGTCGAGCAACTCGGCGGCGCGCCCGACGTCATGGTCACCCCGGTCGGCGGTGGGGGCTGCCTGGCCGGGATCGCCACCTACCTGCACACGATCTCGGAGTCGAGCACGATCGTCGGCGTCGAACCGACCGGTGCGGTGTCGCTGGCCGCCGCGCTGGCCGGCGGGGGACCGGTGACCCTCGACGAGATCGACCCGTTCGTCGACGGTGCATCGGTCAAGCGGATCGGTGCCCTCGGCTATCGGGTGATGGCGGATCTGGGGTCGTCGGCGACCGCGCATCCGTTGCTGGGCCCCGCGCCGAAGGTCCCGGTGCTCCCGGACGAGCCGGTGACGCTGCGGCCCGGTGCCGCGCACATCACCCACGTCGACGAGGGTGCGATCTGTTCGACGATGCTCGATCTCTACCAGAACGAGGGCATCATCGCCGAGCCCGCCGGAGCACTGGCGGTCACCGGTCTGGCGAAGCTGAACCTGCCCGCCGGAGCGACGGTCGTCTGCCTGGTCTCCGGGGGTAACAACGACGTGTCGCGGTACGGCGAGATCATCGAACGATCCCTGGTGCACCGCGGTCTCAAGCACTACTTCCTCGTCGATTTCCCCCAGGAACCCGGGGCCCTGCGGCGCTTCCTCGACGAGGTCCTCGGACCCGACGACGACATCACCCTGTTCGAGTACGTCAAACGCAACAACAGGGAAACCGGCGCAGCGTTGGTCGGCGTGCAACTCGGCAGCCCCGACGGACTGGCCGGCCTGATGGATCGGATGGCCCGCTCGCGACTCAATTGCGAACGGCTCGAACCGGATTCGCCGGCGTATCGGTACCTGACCTGATCCCGGCCGTCGGCGTCACGGCGCCGGCGTGCGCCTGCCGACGATCACGTTGTGTCCGGCGCTGCCGAGCCCCTCGTCGGTCACTGTCGGCTCCTCCCACGACAACACCGGATGCAGGCTGATCGGCACCCTCACCTCGTGGTCGGCGAGTACCGCCACCACCGACCAGTCGGGCTCGCGATGCATCGCGAACCAGCCGGCCTGCTCGTCGAAGTCGATTCGCACCGAGGCGAAGTCGTCGCGGGCGAAGGTCGGTTCCTGCTTTCGCAGCGCGATCAACGCCCGATAGAACCGCAACATCCGGGCATGGGAATCCCGGTCGAGTTCGGACCAGTCGAGCTTCGAGCGCAGAAAGGTCTGCGGGTCCTGCGGGTCGGGGACGTCGTCGACATTCCACCCGTGTTCGGCGAACTCCGACTTGCGCCCGTTGCGGGTGGCCTCGCCGAGTTCGGGTTCGGGATGAGAGGTGAAGAACTGGAACGGGGTGTCGGCCGCCCACTCTTCGCCCATGAACAGCATGGGGGTGTACGGGGACAACAGCACCAGCGCCGCCTTGATGGCGAGTTGCCCGCCGTCGAGGTACGCGGTCGGCCGGTCCCCGATCGCGCGATTGCCGATCTGGTCGTGATCGCAGGTGTAGGCGACCAGCGCGGTGGTCGGAACCGAGTCGGGGATCGGCCGGCCGTGGTGTCGGCGCCGGAACGATGAATACGTGCCGTCATGAAAGAAGCCGCCCCGCAGCACCTTTGCGAGTGCGGCGTAGCTGCCGAAGTCGGCGTAGTAGCCCTGCCGTTCGCCGGAGACGGTCGTATGGATGGCGTGGTGGATGTCGTCGTCCCACTGCGCGGTCAATCCGTACCCGCCCGCCGAGCGCGGCAGGATCATCCGGGGATCGTTGAGATCGGACTCGGCGATCAGCGACAGCGGCCGTCCCAGTTCCTCACTCAGGGCATCGGTGGAGATCGCGAGGGCCTCGAGAAGTGGAACGGCACGATGGTCGACGAGTGCGTGCACCGCGTCGAGTCGGAGCGCGTCGACGTGGAACTCGCTGAACCAGCGCAGGGCATTGCCCAGGATGTAGCGTCGCACCTCGTCCGAGTCGGGGCCGTCGAGGTTCAGTGAGGCGCCCCACCCGGTCGATCCGGCGCCCAGATAAGGCCCGAAGTCCGGCAGGTAATTCCCGGACGGTCCCAGGTGGTTGTAGACGACATCGAGGACCACCCCGAGGCCGCGGGTATGGCAGGCGTCGACGAATCGGGCGAAGGCGTCGGGGCCGCCGTAACTCTCCTGCACCGCATACCAGCCGACGCCGTCATAGCCCCAGTTGTGGGTGCCGTTGAAGGCGTTCACCGGCAACGGTTCGACGAAGTCGACGCCCAATTCCACCAGGTGATCGAGCTGGTCGATGGCCGAGTCCAGGGTGCCGTCCGACGTGAACGTACCCACATGCATCTCATAGATCACCGCCCCGCGGACGCTGCGCCCCGCCCACTGCGTGTCATGCCAGATCGACTCGTCGACGACGTGCAACGCCGACAGGCCGTGCACCCCGTCGGGCAGCCGGGTCGAGCGCGGGTCGGGGATGGGTGTCGTCGCATCGTCGACGAGGAAGCCGTACCGCAGGCCGGTCGTGTCGATGCCCGCCGTGTCGAGTCCGGCCACCGACGACGCATCCATCCGGAACCACCCGTGCCCGTCGGGCACCATCGGCACCTCCACGCGCGGCGGTGAGCCGGCATTCGTACCGGCCTCCGGCCCGGTGAATACCGCGGCCAGCCGGTCGGCGGCCGGTGCCCAGACGCGGATGTCGGCCGGAACGGGCGGGGGAGCGAACGGCGACGAGACGAACCCTGACACAAATCTGTCGGGACGTTTCGTGTGTTTCGGATGACTTTGGTCGTCCGTCCCAGTTATTGTGACGTCGTCCACATGAGGGTGACAGCTCGCCGGGCGATCGGACAGTTGTTCGTTCACCCGCTTCAAGGTATTGGGTTCGGCGGATCAACGCAGGCCAGGAGTGCTGTGACCAACTGCATAAGCGCGGCGCAGTGTGCTGTACATTACTGCGGGCCACGCCTGCCATGGGGGGCGCGATGGTATTCGGACGATGCAGGGACGGGTATTGAGCACAGAGACGCAGGCCTCGCCGCACAGCGAGGAGGCGCCGCTGAAGCGGCGGGGGATGGCGTCCTCGTGGTTTCATGACCACGTCGTCGCCAGCTTCGACACCTTCGGTCGTCAGCTCGCCATGTTCGTCGAGGTCTTCAAGGTCCTCATCGAGGACATCGTCAAGCGGCGGTTCCCCTTCGGCGAGTTCATCCGCCAATGCGCGTTCATGTCCAGCACCTCTGTCTTCCCGACGTTCCTGGTGGCCATCCCCATCGGCGTCATCGTCTCGATTCAGGTCAGCAACATCGCCGGACAGATCGGCGCGACATCGTTCTCCGGTGCGGCCACCGGCCTGGGCGTCATCCGGCAGGGTGCGCCGCTGGTGACCTCGCTGCTGCTCGCCGGTGCGGTCGGGTCGGCGATCGCCGCCGACCTCGGCTCCCGGACGATCCGCGACGAGATCGACGCGATGCGCGTGATGGGTGTCAATCCCGTACAACGCCTCATCTCCCCGCGACTGCTCGCGACCATGGTCGTCAGCTTCCTGCTCTGCGGCTTCGTCTGCTTCGTCGGATTCATCACCGGCTACGTCTTCAACGTGTACTTCCAGGGCGGCACCCCGGGCAGCTACACCGGTACCTTTGCGTCCTTCGCCGGGGTCTCGGACCTGTCGTTCGCGCTGGCCAAGTCGGTGATCTTCGGTGCGATCGTGGCCGTGGTCGCCTGCGACCGCGGCCTCAACACCAAGGGTGGTCCGGCGGGCGTGGCGAACTCGGTGAACGCCGCCGTCGTCAACTCGGTGCTGCTGCTGTTCACCGTCAACGTCGTCCTCACCCAGCTGTTCGCCATCCTCGTCCCGGCGAAGGTGGTGTGACATGGCCGCCTCCCGGTATGTACCTCCCGTGCTGCGGCCGCTCGCGGCCACCAAGGTCGTCTACGAGGGTCCGCGCGACGCGCTGGTCCAGATGGGCCACCTCATCACCTTCCTGGTGCGCTCGATCGGCGCGGTGCCGATCGCGTTCACCCACTACCGCAAGGAGGTGTGGCGGCTGCTGGCCGACGTCGCCTGGGGCAACGGCGCGATCGTGGTCGGCGGCGGCACCGTCGGCGTGATGGTGATCCTCGGCGTGATGGGCGGCGCGACCGTCGGCATCGAGGGCTACACGGCGCTGAACCTGCTGGGTATCTCGCCGGTGACCGGCGGCCTCTCGGCCTTCGCCACCACCCGCGAGATCGCCCCGCTGCTCGCCGCGACCGCCTTCACCGCCCAATCGGGATGTCGTTTCACCGCCCAGCTGGGATCGATGCGCATCAGTGAGGAGATCGACGCTCTCGAATCGATCGCGATCCGTCCGCTGCCGTACCTGGTGACCACCCGGATGTCGGCCGCGGTGCTCGCGATCGTCCCGCTCTACTCGGTCTCGCTGGCCGCCAACTACATTGCCTGCCAGGTGATGTACCAGCTGCAGAGTGGTAAGGGTGCCGGCGACTATCTCGCCTACTTCGACTCGTTCATCCTGTCCACCGACATGCTGTACTCCTTCATCAAGGTCGTGGTCTTCGTGCTGCTGACGACCTTCATCCAGTGCTATTACGGGTACTTCGCCTCGGGCGGACCCGAGGGGGTGGGGGTCGCCGCGGGACATGCGATCCGGTTGGCGATCATCGTGATCGTCTTCGCGAATCTGGTCATGACGCTGGTGTTCTGGGGAACATCGCCCGGCATCAAGATCTCGGGATGAGGGGGAACCGATGCTGATCGCCACCGATGGCCGCAACCCCTCGCTCGTGCAGTACCTGCTGCGTGGGCTGGCGTTCCTGATCGTGCTCGTCATCGTCTTCGTGCTGCTGTTCATGCGATACCAGGGCGTGTTCACCTCGACGGTGTCGGTCTCGGCCAAGCTCACCGACGTCGGCGACGGGCTGACCACCGGGGCCGACGTCCGGTACAACGGATTCATCGTCGGTCAGGTGAAAGGCGTAGCGGCCTCCGGCGAGACGGGCGCCAAAGGCATCGCGCTTCGCCAGGTCGACATCGACGTGCTGCCCGAGCAGGCCGAGGGCATCCCGGCCAATGTCACAGCCCGCACCGTCCCGTCGAATCTGTTCGGTGTGAACTCGGTGGAACTCGTGCCGCCGGCCACTGCGTCGTCGGATCACCTGTCCTCCGGTGCGTCGATCCCCGCCGACGCGTCACTGCCCACCATCAAACTGCAGGACGCGCAGAATCAGCTGCGCACATTGCTGCAGGCGGTCCCACCCGAACAGCTCGCCGGTGTCCTCGGCACCATCGCCGACGCCCTCAACGGCGGCGGCCAGACCTTCGGGCTGTTCGTCGGCGTCCTCGACAACTACTTCAAGACCCTCAACGCGCAGTTCCCGCCCGGAGCGCCGTCGGGATTCGAGAACTTCGACAACTCCGTGCGCGGCCTGTCGGAATCGGCGCCCGAATTGCTCGACACCCTGGGCCGCAGCGTGATCCCGGCGATGACGGTCACCGAGAACCGCGACAATCTGACGGCGATCCTGTCGGCCGGGCAGGGATTGACCGACCAGATCCAGGCGCTGTTCGCCGCCAACGGTGATGCCGGCAAGGCGGTCGTCGCCGACGCGAACCGGATGCTCGGTGCGGCCGTCTACGAGCCGAATTCGCTGCCCTATGCCCTGACCGCGTTGAATAATTTGGCGGCCCGGGTGCTGACCGTGTTCACCGGTGTGAACGGCCACCCTCAGCTCAACATCGGGGTGAGTTTCTCGGCCTTCCAACGCTATACGCGACAGAACTGCCCGGTGTACAACGGTGGACCGTACGGCCAGACCCGTGGCCCGGGGTGCGTCGGTCCCGGCACCGGTACCGGCCCGACGAGTTCCGGTCCGTTGATGGTGTACCCGCAGGGTGGGATGCGTCAGATGACCTTCCCGGCCTCGGTCACCACCGCCGCCGACAACCGGACCCTGAGCGCCGCGCTGAATCGCACGCCGACCGCCGCCGACACGCTGATGCTCGGGCCGCTGGTGCAGACGGTGTCCACCGAGACCGGAGGCGGGCGATGAGCGCGGGCGCTACCACCATCCGCAAACCGTTGATCGGCTTCTCGCTGTTCGCGAGCATCGCGTTGCCGCTGACCTACATCATCTATTCGACGCTGGAACGCTCGGTGCCCGGCGACACCCACGGATACACCACCTACTTCCGCGACGCCTCCGGCCTCGCCAGTGGTGACGACGTGCGCATGGCCGGAGTGCGGGTGGGCCGGGTCAGTTCGATCGACCTCGACGACGGCCGCGCCAAAGTGACCTTCGAGGTCCAGACCGATCAGCCGATGTACACCACCACCAAGGCGGCCATCCGCTACCAGAACCTGATCGGCCAGCGCTACCTCGCACTCAGTCTCGCCGACGGGGACGCACAGCCGCTGCCGGTGGGGTCGACACTGAAGCAGCCGTCGGAGGACTCCTTCGACGTCACCAAACTCCTCGCCGGATTCCAGCCGGTGTTCGAGACGCTGACGCCCGAGCAGATCAACGACCTGTCCAATGGTCTGGTCCAGGCCTTCCAGGGCGACACGGTGTCGCTGTCCTACACCGTGGCCCAGGTCGGCAAGTTCGCCTCGGACATGTCCAACCGTGACGTCGTCATCGGCGCGATCATCGACAATCTCAGCGGGGTGCTGCGTGACCTCTCCCGTCAAGGTGACCAGGTCAGCACGCTGATCGACAGCCTCAAGAATGTGATCGCCAACCTCAATTCCAACTCGTCGGCACTGGGCACCGCGGTCACCCAGATCGGCCAGACCGCATCCGGATTCGCCGATGTGCTGACGCAGACCAGTGGCAACCTCGCGGCGGCGGCGACCTCGGCCAATCAGGCGACCGCCACCCTGATCGGGGAGGGCGCCAAACTCGACGGACTGGCCACCAACCTGCCGATCTTCCTCGGACACTTCCCGCTGGTTCTCGGAGAGGGCGCCTACCTGAACATCTACGCCTGTGACCTCGACATCGCGATCGGCGACGTGCTGTTCCCGCCCGGGATCATCAACAAGATCGGCGGCACCCAACACTCGGTGGTGTGCCGATGAGAAGCCGCATGCGCCGCAGCTTCGACCGCAACCGCCGACTCTGGTACGGCCTCGGCGGTGCGATCGTCATCGTCGTGGTGATCCTTGCGATCACCGGGATCGGTGAGGCCGACCTCGGGAAGAAGACCTACACCGCAGATTTCGCCCAGGCCGGCGGAATCCGGCCCGGTGACAAGATTCGCGTCGCCGGCATCGACAAGGGTGAGGTCGCCAGCACCGAACTCGCCGGCAATCACGTCCACATCGTGATGAAGGTCGACAACGACGTCGTGGTGACCGCCAACGGCTCCGCCGAGATCAAGATGTCCACGCTCCTCGGGCAGCGCTACATCGATGTGTCCCTGGGTAATTCGCCGGACCTCGCACAGAACGGGGTGATCACGGAAACGCGCGTGCCCTATGACCTGAACAAGACCATCGAGGAGGGCACCCCGATCCTGC
Organism: Gordonia sp. NPDC003950; assembly: GCF_053605205.1. Lineage (NCBI taxonomy): Bacteria > Bacillati > Actinomycetota > Actinomycetes > Mycobacteriales > Gordoniaceae > Gordonia > Gordonia sp. NPDC003950. The sequence goes on from NZ_JBSGIT010000003.1 coordinate 178,773, forward strand.
AGGGGGTGAACGACGAGGACTTCGCGCAAAGCATCAAAACGCTGAACACCCAACTCGCGGGTGCTCCGGCGGTCACCAAACCCACCCTCGATGCGCTCACCCAGATGTCGGAGATCATCACCAACCGCAAGGACCAGATCAATCAGCTGGTCGCCGACACCAAATCGGTCACCTCGATCGTCGAGGACTCCCAGACCCAACTCGCGGTGATCGTCGGGCAGGGGGCACAGCTGGCGCAGAAGATCGTGGCCCGGCAGGCGCTGGTGACCCAACTGCTCGACGGCATCGCCCAGATCACCGAGCAGGCCCAACTCGTCGCCGCCGACAACGCCAACCAGTTCGCGCCCATCATGGCCAACCTCAACACCATCTCGCAGGGCCTGGAGAAGAACCGCGACAACCTGCGCAAGATGCTCGAGGTGTTGCCGGTGACCGCGCGCCTGACCAACAACGTGATCGGAGACGGCCCCTACGCCAACGGCTATCTGCCCTGGGGCATCTTCCCGGACAACTGGCTCTGCCTGGCCCGGGTGGTGGACGGATGCTGACCGACACAGTTCAGACGGGCGTGAGCGCGGACGGCGCCGCACGTCGGCGCCCGGCGACCCTGATCGCGATGATCCTCGTCGCCGTCGGCGCGCTGTCGGGATGCTCGCTGATCCCGGCGAGCTGGACCGTCGCGGCCGATCAGGCCATCGAGATCAGCGCCTACTTTCCCAACACAGCGGGTCTCTACACCAGCAATGACGTTGCGGTGCTGGGCATGCCGGTCGGCCAGATCACCAAGATCGAACAGCAGGGCAGCCGCGTCAAGGTGACCTTCACCGTCGACAAGGACGTGCCGATCCCGGCCGATGCGCAGGCCGCGATCGTCAACACCTCGATCGTGACGACCCGTCACATCGAACTCACCCCCGCCTACACCGGTGGCCCGAAACTCGCCGACGGTGCGGTGATGCGCAAGGAGGGCCTGAGCCCCGTCTCGGCCGGTGATCTGTTCGACGCCGTCGACAAGCTGGTCACCTCGCTGTCCGGCGATGCCCCCGGCAAAGGCCCGGTGGCCGACCTGATGGACATCACCACCGGCATCACCGAGGGCAACGGGCAACGCCTGCAAGAGGCCATCGACCAGTTGGGGAGTGCCTCGCAGATCGTTTCCGGCAACGGTGACGGCCTCGTCGACATCATCAAGTCGGTGCAGACACTCACCGCCGCATTGGTCGCGAACTATCCCAAGATGAAGGCGTTCTCGAGTTCCATCAACGACGTGAGCGAGATGCTGGGTCGGCAGTCGCCGGGTCTCGTGGCCACCCTCGGCGACCTCAACCAGGCGCTGCTCAACACCTCGGAATTCCTGCGCAACAACAGCGGGACCATCAGCGCATCGTCGGCGCGGTTGGCTGCACTCGCCGAGAACCTCAGCGACTTCTCCCGACAGGTGGTCGAGACCATCGACCTCGGGCCGCTGCTGTTCCAGAACCTGAGCAATTCGGTGTCGGCGGAGCAGGGGGCCTGGCGCGCCCAGGTGCTGTTGGACAAGTCGCTGATCGACACCCAGCTGCTGTCCCAGTTCTGCCGGGCCATCAATCTGCAGAAGAACGGATGTCAGACCGGCCAGCTCCAGGACTTCGGTCCGGACCTGGGGATCTTCAACGGGCTTCTGGAGTTGAGCAAATGAGCCGCCGTCTCTGGTCGCCCGACGTCGCGCGTCCCCGTCGCTGGGCCCGAAATTCCCTGCTCGCCGGCATCGTCGCGGCGATGCTGGCGGTGTCGGGTTGCGGTGTGCTTCCCGGCCTCACCGTCGAACAGATCCCACTGCCCGCACCGGGTAACCTCGGCGAGACCATCGAGTTGACCGCGAGTTTCGACAACGCGCTCAATCTGCCGACCCGGGCCAAGGTGAAGCTCTACGGCAGTGACGTCGGTCAGGTCACCGGGATCCGCGCCGACAACTACCAGGCCATCGTGACGATGGAGGTGAGCACCAGCGCCAAGGTCCCGGTCGGCACCGGAGCCGAACTGCGCCAGGCGACTCCGCTCGGTGACGTCTTCGTCGCGTTGCTGCCGCCCGCGGCGGCGCAGGGCCGCTACATGGCCGACGGGGACACCCTCACCGGCCCACGGTCGGCGGCCGCGACGGTGGAGGACCTCTTGATCAGCATCAGTGGACTCGTCGACAGTGGATCGCTCGGGTCGACCCAACAGATCCTCACCGAGCTCAGTGCGGCCGTCTCGACGAGTCCCGATGACCCGCAGGAGCTCAACGGCGCCATCGAGGGGATGACCACCGCGATCGTGAAGCTGAACCAGAACGCCGCGGCCGTCGACCGGTCGATGGCCAACACGCGGGTCCTCACCACCGAGTTGGCCGACGGCCGCGCCCAGATCATGGCGTCGATCAACAAGTTGGCACCGGCCTTCAACGTCATCAACGATCAGATGCAGCTCATCCTGACGACGCTGGACAAGACCAACACCGTCACGGCGGCGACCAACGACTTCCTCACCAACGATCGTCAGAACCTGATCGAATTGGTCGATCATCTCGCCAACGTCCTGGCCCAGTTGAACACCGCCGCACCGACGCTCGGCGGTCTCGCCGACAACCTCGCGGCATTGACCCCGAAGTGGGTGAAGGCGACCAGTTCCAGTGCGGCGGCACTGTCGGCGAAGGTGTACTACCTCAATCCGGGCGCCGGATTCGATTCGGCCAGTAGACTTCCCGAACTCGGCGATCTCGACTCGGCCGGTCAGTCGCTGCAGCAGACGCTGCAACGTCTGATCGCCCGGCTCACCGCCACACAGGGGTGCTGCGGATGAGCGGGATCTTCGGTTTTCTCCGTAAGCACTCGGTGCTGCTGGGCAACCTCGCCCTCATCGGGGTGATGTTGCTGGGGCTGTCCTACCTGGCCTTCGGCGCTCTGCGGTGGCAGCCTTTCCAGGGGCACTACGGCCTCACGATCAACTTCCCGGTCTCCGGCGGTCTGCAGGACACCTCGCGGGTCACCCTGCGCGGAGTGGAGATCGGTGACATCGAATCCATTCACGTGCAACCGGATTCGGTGCAGGTGAAGGTGTCCATCGATGACGACGTGAAGATCAACCGCAACACGATCGTTGCGGCGCTGGGACTCTCGGCCGCGGGTGAGCAGTACGTCGACTTCCAGCCGGCCACCGCCGACGGCCCGTATCTGGCCGACGGGGACACCATCAACGTCAATCAGACGCAGACGACGGTGCCGTTCCCGCGGTTGCTGGAGACCTCGCTGGGGGTGATCGACCAGATCGACCCGGCACAGTTGACCGCCGTCGTCGACAACCTCGACGTCGCCCTCAACCCCGACAGCGAGACCAATGATCTGCGTGTGCTTTTCGACGCGGGCGGCACCATCTTCGCCGACCTGTACCGGGTGCTGCCCCAGACCACCAAGCTGATCCAACAGACCGGCACGATCTTGCAGACGACGGCACAGATCCAGCCGGACCTCGCCGGCACCGTCAACGCCGCCAGCGAGATCGTCAACGCCGCGGTGGCCTCCGACCGGGAGATCCGCACCTTGCTGGGCAAGGGCCCGCAGCAACTGACCAGTCTCACCGGGTCATTCAACGAGATGCAGGACCCGCTCACCGATCTGCTCGGCCAGTTCCGCGACATCGCCCATCAGGGTGCGCTGCGGGCGCCGGCGATCGTCAATCTGCTGCCCTCGATCCGGGACGCATCGATCAAGAGCCTGACCATGTTCCACGACGGTGCCTGGTGGGCATTCGGGTCGATTTATCCGCGGCCCTACTGCGACTACCCGATCACGCCGACGCGGCCGACCAAGATCCTCGAACTCACCGTTCCGACGAATCTGTACTGTGTCACCGAGGATCCCAACCAGCAGATCCGTGGCTCGGCGAACGCACCGCGACCGCCGGGTGACGACACCGCCGGGCCGCCACCGAACTACGACCCGAATGCGCGCACGGTTCCGCTGGACAAGTAATTGGCAGACGAGTGACATCCATCGTGCGGACGGAAAGCTGTGCATGACAGGCGAGAAGAACGACGGCGAGAACAACGACGGGGACCCCACCATCGACACCACCACCAGTGACGCCGACACCGGTGACGCCGACGGCTCGTCGACACAGCAGGTCTCGAAGGCGACGGCATCCCTGACGAAGGCGCAGGGTAAACCCGTTCCGCGGTCCAAGACCGCCAAGGCCAAGCGGACGTCGCCGGTCGCCGAGGGCGCCGAGGCGGCGGCCGAGGCCGTCGATGAGGACGTTGCCGCCGATGACCTCGAGACCTCGACTGCCGACACGGTCCCGTCGTCGGCGCCCGCCGACCGGGACACGAGCAAGGGCAAGGGCAAGGAATTCTCGATCACCTTGTCCTCGCGCTCGCTGCTGCGCGTGCTCGGGGCGATCGTGGTGGTCGCCCTGATCGCGGGGGTGGCGGTACTCGGGTGGTTGTATTACTCGGATCAACAGCGACTCAAGGCTTTTGACGCGTCCAAGCAGGTGTCCGAGCAGTTCGTGACGCGGCTGGTGACGACGATCAACCCGGGCAACACCGACAAATACAAGGAGATCCTGGGTCCGTTGTCGACCGGGGCGCTGCGGTCCCGATTGGAACAGGATCGCGCCGCCACCGAGCAGAACAGTCAGGCCCTCGCCATCGAGGCGACCTCAAAAATCGTGTCGTCGTCGGTGGCGTCGTTCGACACCGACAGCGCCAAGACCACGGTGATGGCCGAGGTGACCGCACGCTCGGCGCAGATCCCGAACGGCGAGACCCGCCTGATGATCTTCATCCTCGACCTCCAGAAGGTCGACGGCAATTGGCTGGTGTCGGACTTCAGCGGGCCGCCCGGAAGTGAGAAGAGTGGCGTCGTCGATCCGTCGCAGTCCCTGCCGGGGCAATCCACGCCGAGCTCGAGCGCACCGGCACCTGCCCCGACCGAGACGCCTGCCCCGACCCCGGCCGGGTAGAGGGCGCGCCGCGGCCGGCGAGCAACGGGTCAGCGGCGAGTAACGGGTCAGCGAAGAGCAACGGGTCAGGGACGATCAGCGGGTCAGGATCGCCACCGGCGCGACGGCACGGAGATCTGCGACGCTGACCGAGCCGGAGTGGGTGGCGCCCGACACCGCATCGAGCCAGTCGCCCGGCGGCAGTGTCAGCATCGTCTTGGCGCCGTCGGGGGGCAGCAGACTGTGGGTGAATCGACTCGTCGCGACGATCACGCGAGGGTCGACCTCCCCGGTGACACCGCGGCCGAACGCGACCACGTGGTCCGATGCCGGGCCCTCGGCCAGGATCGGCCGGTAGTCGCCATCCGGTCCGAACGCGGCGGCATGGGTCGACCGGACACCGAGCGCGGCCTGTACGAGTCGGACCTTGGGGTGGTCGGTCGAGCGGCGGTAGTCCACGGGGCGTCGATTGTCGGGGTCGACCAGTGAGTCCTCGAACCACTCGGTGCCCTGATAGATGTCCGGCACTCCGGGGCCGAGAAGGGCGATGGCCTTGCGCGCCAAGGACTCCTGTTCCCACGCCGGCGCCAGCCGGGAGACCAGCCCGGTGATCACCTCGGCGGGCTCGCCGGTGGTGATCGTGTCGATCCAGGTGGACAGCGCCGACTCGAACTGCTCGTCGACCTCGGTCCAGGTGGTTTTCAGAGCGGCCTCGCGTGACGCCTTGCGGGCGTAGTCGACGAGTCGGGTCCGCAGTTCATCGGTCACCGCGCCGTCGGTCGGCCAGACGCCGAGGATGTTCTGCAGCAGGAAGTATCCGGTGAAGTCGTCGGGAGGCGGGGTCGCGGCCCAGATCCGGCGGATGGTCATCGACCATCGCTCCGGGACCTGAGCCAGCAGCGCGACGCGTGCACGGACATCCTCGCCACGCTTGGTGTCGTGGGTGGAGCTCGCGGTCATGGCGCGGGGCCACTGCCGCGCACGGATCACGTTGTGCCGGTGGAAATCGTGCAGGGACAACGCCGGATCGGCGGGATCGGCGCCCACCTCCTGTGCGGACACCAGCCGGGCGGTGCGATAGAACAGGCTGTCCTCGACGCTCTTGGCGGTGACCGCACCACAGGTCTGGGCCAACCTCGACGTCGCCGCACCCGGGGTTTCGGTGGTGCGGATGATCAGCGCCATCGAGTCGGCGAGGTCCGGGCGGCGGGCGACGATCGCGTCGGCCGCGGTGACCAGGCGGGACCGCAACGACGGATAGTCGGCGCGATAGACGCCGAGGTCGGCGATGAGTTCGCCGACCGCATCGGCCACCGACGCCGCATCGACACTCGGATCGGAATGGGTGAGGGCACGAACGAGACGTCGGTGCTCGGCGGGAAACATGGTCTGCAGGGTGGTGATCTTGCGACTGCGTTCGGTCGCATGCAGCCAACGGGCATCACCGGCCACCCCGGTGACGTGTTCGTGGATCTCGCTGAGTTCGACGATGCCCGACGGGGCGGTGAACAGCGCCTCGATGACCCGCAACTGGTCGTAGCCGGTGGTGCCGTCGACGGGCAGCGTCGGCTCGAGTGCCTCGTCGGCGGCGAGGATCTTCTCGATGTAGAGCAGTCGATCGGCGCCGATCTCGCCGCGGAGGCGTTCGAGGTAGCCCATCGGATCCCACAGGCCATCGGGATGATCGACGCGGACACCGTCGATCAGATCGGCATCGAGGAGATCCCGAAGCCACGCATGCGTGGCGTCGTACACCGCGGGGTCCTCCTGGCGGAGACCGGCGAGTTCGTTGACGGTGAAGAACCGTCGGTACCCGATGAGGCCCGAGTCCCACGGGACGAGCCGATAGTGTTGGCGCGCATGCACTTCTTCGGGTGTTCCGCCCAGGGTGCCGGGGGCGGTGGGGAAGGCGTGGTCGTGATATCGCAGGATGCCGTGGGCGTCGACGGTCAGCGGTGTCAGGTCGCCGTCGGAGGCGAGCACCGGAAGTGCGAGTGCCCCGTCGGCGCCGTTGTCGGAGGAGAAATCGGCGTCGAAGTACGTCGCATAGCGTGATCCCGGGCCGTGGCGCAGCAGATCGGCGAACCACGGATTGCGCAGGGCCACCGCAACTCCGGTGTGATTGGGGACGATATCGATGATGATTCCGAGCCCGAGTACCGACGCGGCCGCCCGTAGTGCCCGAAGCCCCTCGCGCCCACCGAGTTCCGGTGCCACCTGGGGTGGTGGAACCCAGTCGTAGCCGTGCGTCGAGCCGGGCATCGCCGTGCCGATCGGTGACAGGTACACGTGACTGACGCCGAGGTCGGCGATGTGCTCGAGGATTCCGACGACGTCGGCGAACCCGAAATCGGGCGTCAGTTGGACACGGTAGGTGGCGATCGGTTCCGGGCGCGTGACCATCGATCAGCGTTTGTTTCGCAGGACGACGAGTGATCGGGCACGCACCGCGAACCTGCTTCCGCCGCCGACCGACTCCAGATCCGACACGCCGGTCGGGCTGGCGGTGTTGAGTACGCCGTGCCAGCCGGGGCGCAGGATCGAAGGCAGGGTGAACTCGATGTCCTCGTAGTGGGCGTTGAGGCAGATCACGAAGTGGTCATCGAGGATCCGCTCACCCCGCTCGTCCTTCTCTGCAATCCCGTTGCCGTTGAGGAAGACTGCGAGACTCTTGCCGAATCCGCTGTCCCAGTCGGCGGTGGTCATCTCCTGACCCGACGGCGTCAGCCAAGCGATGTCGAGCGACTGATGACCCCAGCGGATGGGTTTGCCGGCGAAGAACCGGCGGCGCCGGAACACCGGATGGGCCGTCCGCAACGCGATCGCCCGCCGGGTGAATTCGAGCAGGTCCGCGTTCTCCTCCGCGAGACTCCAGTCCATCCACGACAATTCACTGTCCTGGCAGTAGACGTTGTTGTTGCCCAACTGGGTTCGGCCGATCTCGTCGCCGTGGGCGAGCATCGGCGTGCCCTGCGACAGGAACAGGGTGGCCAGGATGTTGCGTTGCTGCCGGGCGCGCAACTCGAGGATTTCCGGATCGTCGGTGGGTCCCTCCACACCACAGTTCCAGGATCGGTTGTGGCTCTCTCCGTCGCGATTGCCCTCACCGTTGGCCTCATTGTGTTTCTCGTTGTATGACACCAGGTCCCGCAGCGTGAAGCCGTCGTGGGCGATGACGAAGTTGATGCTGGCCAGTGGTCGGCGTCCGGTGGCCTCGTACAGATCCGATGATCCGGTCAGGCGGGAGGCGAACTCGCCCAGGGTGGCCGGCTCACCCCGCCAGTAGTCGCGGACGGTGTCACGGTACTTGCCGTTCCACTCGGTCCACAGCGGTGGGAAGTTGCCGACCTGATAGCCGCCCTCCCCGACGTCCCACGGCTCGGCGATGAGCTTGACCTGACTGACCACCGGATCCTGCTGCACGAGATCGAAGAACGCCGACAGGCGGTCGACGTCGTGCAGTTCTCGGGCCAGTGTCGACGCCAGGTCGAAGCGGAAACCGTCGACGTGCATCTCCAGCACCCAGTATCGCAGCGAGTCCATGATCAGCTGCAGGGTATGCGGATGACGTCCGTTGAGGCTGTTGCCGGTTCCGGTGTAGTCCATGTACATCTCGGCGTTGCCGTCGACGAGGCGGTAGTAGGCGGCGTTGTCGATCCCGCGGAATGCGATGGTGGGGCCGAGGTGGTTGCCTTCGGCGGTGTGGTTGTACACCACGTCGAGGATCACCTCGATGCCGGCTTTGTGGAACGCCCGTACCATCGCCTTGAACTCGGTCACCGCGCTGCCCGGCTGTGCGTGATTCGAGGCGTAGTCGGCATGCGGGGCGAAGAACCCGAAGGTGTTGTACCCCCAGTAGTTTCGCAGCCCCTGATCGAGCAGCACGAAGTCCTGCATGAACTGATGGACCGGCATCAGTTCGATGGCGGTGACACCCAGCGACTTGAGATGGTCGATGATCACCGGATGTGACAGGCCCGCGTAGGTGCCGCGGAGGTTCTCCGGGATGCCCGGATGGGTCGCCGTCATCCCCTTGACGTGGGCTTCGTAGATGACGGTCTGATGGTAGGGCAGGCGTGGCGCGCGATCGTTCTGCCAGTCGAAGAACGGGTTGATGACCACCGACAGCATCGTGTGACCGAGCGAATCGAGTTGCGGCATCGATGGACTCGGCTCGGGGTCGTGGTATTCCGGCGTCGGCGGGATGGCGGGCTCGGGTTCGACGATCTCCTCGTGTGCCACCGGTGGATCCACCGTCTCGATCACCACGTCGGGCGCGGTCACCTCGTCGGCGGTGGTGTCGTCGTCTGTCGCGTCATCGGTGTTGCCGTCGACCGCCGGGTCGTCGACTTCCGTTGCAGCCGAATCGGTGTCGTCGCCAGTGGTGCTCAGCGTCTCGGCCGGGGCGTCGCCCGCGTCGTCTCCTGCGGAAGTCGCGACGTCCGCCTCGTCGCCCACGCTCAACGGTCCCCCGACCTCCGCGGCCTCGTCGGAGGCGGGTGGCTGATCGGCGTCCACCGACTCCGGTGTTCCGGGGTCGTAGACGGGGATCTCCTCGGTCGTCGAGGGGTCGGTGCCGGGCAACGGATAGGAGAACAGCGATGCGTCACCGTCGAACTCGCCGTGAAAAGCCTTGCCGTACGGGTCGAGCAGCAATTTGCTCGGATCGCACCGCATGCCGTTGGCCGGATCGTAGGGACCGTGTACCCGGTATCCGTAGAACTGGCCGGGGCCGACGTTGGGCAGGTAGCAATGCCAGCAGTACCCGTCGACCTCCTCGAGTCGGATGCGGCGCTCGTTGCCGTCGCGGTCGATGAGACACAGGTCGACCGCCGTCGCGATCTCGGAGAACAACGAGAAATTGGTGCCGACCCCGTCGTAGGTGGCGCCGAGCGGGTAGGCCTGCCCCGGCCAGACGTCGATCGGATCGGGTTCGGGGGCGACCAGCGGCTCGGCCTGCTCCGGTGCCTTGACCGGACTCTCGGTCGGATGGGGTGCGGTGCTGGTGCTCAGCGGTGCGGCCGTCGTCGGGCTGTCTGTGATGACGGCGGCGGGTTCGGGGGATGGTGCGGAGGCGGGTTCGGCGTCCGGGACCGCGGTTTCTGCTGGGGCGGCGGTTTCTTCCGGGGCGGATTCCGACTCGGGCCGGGTCGATTCGGTCGGGGTCTCGTCCTCGGTCGGCGGGGTGACCTGCTCGGCGTCGAGCGCGTCGCCCGTGGGATCCTCGGCTGCGGCGGCCTGCCCGGTCGTCGCTGCCTGGTCATCGCCGGTGGATGGTGCGGACGTCTCCACCTTCGGTGAGTTCATTCCACGACAGTAGTCGCGATGGTGTCGGCGTTCATCTCGGAACGGTCTGCGTCCGGGCGTACGTGATACCCGTCCCAATCGGGAGTCCCGAGTTGCGCGATCAGGGATCGTGATCGGTCGTCCAGGGCAGAACGCGGCCCAACTGGCGGCCCAGACCGTCGGTGAGGCTGCGGACGTATGTGGCGCTGAGATGATGCCAGTCCTTGTAGACGATGATGTTGCCGACGATCGCGGGACACCGGTTCGCGTCGCACAGTCCGTCGGAGAGGTCGAGGGCGTGAAAACGGCGGTTGCGCTGTGCGTATCCCGCCGCCGGGTCAATCCGGTCGAGTGCCTCGGCACGGTCGGTCCCACACGTGTCGGCGGTCCCGCCGTCGGACAGACAGGTCGGGGTGTCGATAGCACCGTCGGGGCCGTGCGGCCAAGGGGTGTCGCGGATTCCGATCACCTCGATGCCGGCGTCGGTGAAACGCTCGAACACCGGTGAGTAGGTGGACGGCATAACGTCTCCGGGGGCGCCCACACGCGGCCTGGTCGATGTGGTGACCACCGCGTCCGGGCGGTCGGCGACGATCCGGTCGACCACGCGCCGCGACCAGTCGCGGCACTGCGGGTAGGGCACCCCGTTCTGGAGTCGGGGTGTCCGCTCCGTCGACAGAGGGCATCCCATCTTCAGGTACGTCGTGACTTTGAAGTGGTGCCGTGACCCCAGCAGATCCAGGGCGGTGATCCACATCTCCGCGTGCGATCCACCGGCCAGTGCGATGGTCCGCGAGGCGGTGGGATCGCCGTATACCCCCACATGGATACGTGGATCCTCGAAATCGCTCATGACGCCGTCGGTCGAGGTCGCCGGAAAGTCCTCGATGACCTCCAGCGGGCTGGGTTGCGGCTCGACGGCCGGCACCGGAACGCCGTCGAGCAGGGCCCGGGCTCCCGGATACAGCCGTGGGTCGAGATCGGCGGTGTCGACGTGGACGGCGGCGACGTGCTGCGACCACAGGCGCACGCCGACTCCGCCGGCGACGGTGAGGATCACCAGGACCGTCGCCAGCACCGGGGCGTAGCCGAGAGGGCGACGTCGCGCGGGGGTGGCGCGACGCGACGGGTCACCGTGCCCCGGTCGTTCGTTCCGCAGTGGACCTTCACGCAGTGGATCCTCGATGTATCGCTTGGTCAGCCACGCCAGCATCACCGAGGCGGTCAGCACGGCGGCGCCGGCGAGGATCGACGCGTGATCGGTGCCGCGCCACGAGAGATAGAAGATCAGCAGCGGCCAATGCCACAGGTACAGCGAGTAGGCGATGGCGCCCAGCCACACCGGCCAGGGTGAGGCGAGCACCCGGTTGAGGAGGGGCGGTGAGTCGTCCACGCGGGCGTGCCGTCCGCGTGGTGGGCGCTGCGCGGTACCCGCCCAGATGATCACCAGTGTCGAGCCGACCGGAACGAGTGCCCACGGGCCGGGGTAGGAGGCGACGCCGTCGATCCACCACCCGCAGGTCAGGATCAGTGTGAGCGCGGCGGTCGCGGCGACGGTCCGCAGCCATCGCGAGACCCGCCAGGTCGGCATCCACACCGCCAACAGTCCGCCGGCCAGCGGCTCCCACAGCCTCGAGAGGGTGTCGAAGTAGTTCCACTGCTGATTGACGTCCATCCGCACCGTCGCCCACCAGAACGACACGACCGCCATCGTGAGCACGGCGACGCCCGCGATCGCCCGAATTGTCGCCGGTCGTGCCGGCGATGCGAACAGGCGCGCACCGAGGCCGATCGCGCCGGTGTAGGCCAGCGCGACGAGCAGGGTCGCCAGGAAGAACTGGCCCTGCACCGACATCGACCAGATGTGTTGCAGCGGACTGTTCGCCGAGCTCGCCGCGAGATAGTCCTGGGAGTTCAGGGCGAGATACCAGTTCTGGTAATAGAGCGCACTCGCGGTCAGTTCCTGCCCGATCGCGTTCCACCGGGTCTGCGGGAGGACCACGATCGTCAGGACGAGGACGGCGAGGAGCACCGTCGCCAACGCCGGGAGCAACCGCCGCCCCAGGCGCACCAGCCGTGGCCACGGGTTGACCGCGGCGCCGATCGAGACGTGGGGTTGTTGTGCGTCGATGGCATGGCGCAGCAGGGAGCCCACGAAGAAGTAGCCCGACAGGGTCAGGAAGACGTCGACACCGCCGGACACCCGGCCGAACCAGATGTGGAACACCGCAACAAGGGCGATCGCGATGCCCCGGAGGCCATCGAGATCGGTGCGGTGAGCAGGGGTGGTGCGAGCCACGGTGGGCGGAACGGCTTTCGTCGAGACGGTGTCGCCTCTCGACGCTAGCGGTCCGCGGGCACCTGCGCTCCGGATCGGCGGCGCGCGCCGTCGAGGATCACCTCGAGGCCGTCGCCGAACTCGGTGTCGAATTCGCGGCCGGACGGGCCGGTGACGCCGAGCCGTTCCATCTGGGCGCGGGTCTGTTCCTCGATGGTCAAGCCGATGACGAGCTGGCAGATGGCGGTGGCGACCGCGCGTGCATCTCGTTCGTGCAGGTCGCCGCCGGCGGCCGCGGCCGCGATGTCGTCGGCGACCGCGCGGTCGGACAGGCCGCTGGCCCAGCTCGAGGAGACCACCTCGGCGCTGTCGGGCACGCGCAGGAGGGCCGCGCGCATTCCGACGGCCAGGGCCCGCAGGCGCTGGTCCCACGGCTGCGCCGGATCGGGGCGGGCAACCTCCGACAACAGATCGTCGGCCAGCGCGGCCAGGAGCGTCTGCTTGTTGGGGAAGTGCCAGTACAGCGCGTTGGGTCGGACGCCGACCTCCGAGGCGAGGCGGCGCATCGTCAGATCCGCCAGGCTGTGGTGGATGAGCACGTCACGGGCGGCGGCGAGGATGTCGGCGCGGGAGTTGCTCACAGGCACAGGGTAGAGGGCGCGTCGAAGCGGGCCCACGGCGGCCTGTACACCGTCCAGGAAAAGTCCTGTACAGTGTTCAGGCAGTCGAGCGGTGTCGCCCATCACACCGCGTCCAGCACCCGTCACCAGAGGAACTCCACCGTGGACCAGGCAAGCATCAGTCGCATCGATGCGCAGCACATCTGGCATCCCTACGGGGCCATCCCGGCCGCCTCGGAGCCGCTCGTGGTGCGTGCCGCCGACGGCGTTCACCTGCATCTCGCCGACGGTCGCAGCGTCGTCGACGGCATGAGCTCCTGGTGGGCCGCGATCCACGGGTACCGCCATCCGGTCCTCGACGACGCCGCGCGCCGACAACTCGACTCGATGTCACACGTGATGTTCGGCGGCCTCACCCACGAACCCGCCGCTCGTCTGGCACAACTGCTCGTCGACATCACCCCCAGTGGGCTGCAGAAGGTCTTCTTCTGCGATTCCGGGTCGGTGTCGGTGGAGGTCGCCATCAAGATGGCCCTGCAGTTCTGGCGTGGCCGCGGTGAACCGGGGCGCACGAAACTGCTCACCTGGCGCGGCGGATACCACGGTGACACCTTCGCGCCGATGAGCGTCTGCGACCCCGACGGCGGCATGCACTCGATGTGGACTGACGTTCTCGCACAACAACTTTTCGTTCCCGCGCCACCGGCCGACCACGATGCCGCGTATGTGGCCGCCGTCGCGGAGACGGTACGCGCCCACCGTGACGAGCTCGCCGCGATCATCGTCGAACCGGTCGTGCAGGGCGCCGGCGGAATGCGTTTCCACGACCCCGGATACCTCGCCGACCTGCGCCGCATCTGTGACGATCACGATGTCCTGCTGATCTTCGACGAGATCGCCACCGGTTTCGGGCGCACCGGGGAGATGTTCGCCGCCGACCATGCCGGGGTCGTGCCCGACATCATGTGCGTCGGCAAGGCGCTGACCGGCGGATACCTCACCTTGGCAGCGGCCCTGTGCACCGACGAACTCGCCGCGGTCATCAGCGCCGGTGAGGCCGGGGGACTGGCCCACGGCCCGACCTTCATGGCCAATCCGCTCGCCTGCGCCATCGCGGTGGCCTCCACCGAACTGCTGCTCGCCGGCGCGTGGCGCGTCGACGTCGCGCGCATCGGCGACAGCCTGCGTACCGGCCTGGAACCGCTGCGTGGAATCACCGGCGTCGCCGACGTGCGCGTGCGCGGCGCGATCGGCGTCGTCGAACTCGACCACCCCGTCGACCTGGCCGCGGCGACGACGGCGGCCGTGAACGCCGGGGCCTGGCTACGCCCGTTCCGCAACCTGATCTACGCGATGCCGCCCTTCATCTGCACCGCCGACGACGTCGAGGTGATCACCCGCGGCATGCGGGCCGCCGTCGACGCCAGTCTCGCCGTACCCGCCGGAGGTCACCCGTGACGACGCTGAACCCCACCACGACCGCCGCCACCGGCGAATCGGTCGCCCTGTCCTGGCTGCACAACGCCGCCCGTGCCACGAAAGAGGCCGGGCTGCACCGCGAACCGATCGTGCGGACCGCCGGCGCGGGCCTGCTCAACCTCGCCTCCAACGACTATCTCGGGCTCTCGACTCATCCGCACGTGATCGATGCCGCTCGGTCCGCGGTAACGCAATGGGGCGCCGGCTCGACCGCATCGCGACTGGTCGTCGGCACCACCGCGGCGCACGTCGACTTCGAGCACGAGATCGCCGACTTCCTCGGATTCCCTGCCGCGCTGATGTTCTCGTCCGGCTACCTCGCCAACGTCGGGGCGATCACCGCCCTCGTCGGACGCGGCGATCTCATCGTCTCCGACACCGGAACCCACGCCTCGCTCATCGACGGCTGCCGGCTGTCGCGGGCACGGGTCGCGGTGGTCGACCGCGGCGACGTCGCGGCTGTGCGCGCGGCACTGGCCGACCGTGCCGAAGAGCGTGCCCTCGTCGTCACCGACTCGATCTACAGCGTCGACGGAGCCGCCGCCCCGGTGTCCGAGTTATACACCGCTGCACGTGAATTCGGTGCCGCACTGCTCGTCGACGAGGCTCACGGCCTCGGTGTGCGCGGCCCGGGCGGTCGGGGAGTGATCGCCGAGGTCGGCCTGTCCGGCGCACCCGACCTCGTCGCCACGACCGTCGCGTCGAAGTCCCTGGGCGCACAGGGTGGTGTGGTGCTCGGGCCGGCGGTGTTGCGTGATCACCTGACCGACCGCGCCCGCACCTTCATCTTCGACACCGGTCTCAACCCCGCCGCCGTTGGCGCGGCCCACGCCGCACTGCACATCCTGCGGGCGCAACCGGATATGCCGCAGCAGCTGCGCCACAACATGATTCGCATGGCCGATCTTCTCGACGTGGCATTGCCCATCGGCCCGGACGGCGCGGTAGAGACCTCGGCGGTGCTCTCGATCATCATCGGTGACCCGCAGCCCGCGGTCGCCGCGGCCGCCGCCTGCCGGAACGCCGGGGTGCTGGTGGGGTGCTTCCGCCCGCCGTCGGTGCCGCCGGGTACCTCCCGCTTGCGGCTGACCCTGCGCGCCGATCTCGACGACGCCGACATCGACCACGCCGCCGACGTGGTACGCGCGGCGCTGCACGAGGTGGGTGCGCGATGACCCTCGATCCGTGGTGGAAGCCCACCCGGCCGGTCGCCGGCCGGAGCCTGGTGATCACCGGCACCTCCACCGACGTCGGCAAGACCATCGTCTCCGCGGCACTCGCCGCGACCCTCGACGCCGCCGGCACCGACGTCGCCGTCTGCAAACCCGCGCAGACCGGTGTCGGACCCGACGAGCCGGGCGATCTGGCGAGGATCACCGCCCTCGCGGGCGACCTGCCGACGTGGGAGGGGGCGCGGTTTCCGGATCCGCTCGCCCCGGAAACCGCCGCGCACCGCGCCGGATTACCGCAACTCGACATCAACGACGTGGTGCCCGGGGTGGCCGACGTCGTCGGCAACCATCGGCTCACCCTCATCGAGGGCGCCGGCGGTGTACTGGTGCGACTCGCCCCCGGGTTCACGATCCTCGACGTGGCACGCGCTCTTGGTTCGTCGGTCCTCGTCGTCACCCAACCGGGACTCGGAGCGCTCAACCACGCCGAGCTGACCGTGGCGGCCGTCCGCGCGGCCGGCGTCGACGTCGCCGGCCTCGTCATCGGATCCTGGCCCGCCGCTCCCGATCTCGCGATGCGCTGCAATCGACACGACCTCCCGCGCCTGACCGGTGTACCGGTCGTCGGCGTCCTGCCCGAGGGCGCCGGCGCGATGTCGGGTGAGGCATTCCGCTCCGCGGCACCCACCTGGTTCGACGCCGATTGGATCACCGCGATCCGCACCCAAGCGACTTCCCCGCAGACCACCCTGACCGACGACAGCCACCTCGAAGGAATCTTCTGATGACCCAGGCCCCGATAGCCCCCGCCACCGTCGACGCCGACACCGCCGACATCCTCACCGTCGCCCGCGAGCAGGTCCTCGAACGCGGCGAGGGCCTGACCCGGGAGCAGGTGCTCACCGTGCTCCGGTTGGGTGACGACCGCCTCACCGAACTATTGCAGCTCGCGCACGACGTGCGGATGCGCTGGTGCGGCCCCGAGGTCGAGGTCGAGGGCATCATCTCGCTGAAAACCGGTGGCTGCCCGGAGGATTGCCACTTCTGCTCACAGTCGGGGTTGTTCGCCTCGCCGGTGCGCAGCGCCTGGATCGACATCCCGTCGCTGGTCGAGGCGGCCAAGCAGACGGCGAAGACCGGCGCCACCGAGTTCTGCATCGTCGCCGCGGTCCGCGGCCCGGACAAGCGGCTGCTGAGCCAGGTCGCCGCGGGCATCGAGGCGATCCGCAACGAGGTCGACATCCAGATCGCCTGCAGCCTGGGCATGTTGACCCAGGAGCAGGTCGACCAACTCCGCGACATGGGCGTGCACCGCTACAACCACAACCTGGAGACCGCGCGCAGCCACTTCCCGAACGTCGTCACCACCCACACCTGGGAAGAGCGTTGGGACACCCTGCGGATGGTGCGCGACGCCGGCATGGAGGTCTGCTGCGGCGGCATCCTCGGCATGGGGGAAACCCTCGAGCAGCGTGCCGAGTTCGCCGCCGACCTCGCCTCGCTCGATCCCGACGAGGTGCCGCTGAACTTCCTCAACCCGCGGCCGGGTACCCCGTTCGGTGACCTCGACGTGTTGCCGGCCGCCGAGGCGCTCAAGTCGGTCGCGGCGTTCCGTCTGGCATTGCCGCGCACCATCCTGCGTTTCGCCGGCGGTCGCGAGATCACCCTCGGCGACCTCGGCGCCAAGCAGGGCATCCTCGGCGGTATCAACGCCGTGATCGTCGGCAATTACCTGACCACGCTCGGTCGTCCTGCCGAGGACGATCTGGACCTGCTCAGCGATTTGTCGATGCCGATCAAGGCACTCAACGACAGCATCTGATTACCTGGTGAGATGAGAGCAACCACGATGAGTGCCGCCGCGGCGGCGACCGACATTCCCGGTCCGCTCGACGAGCCGCATCGCTACGGCGTCTACACCGGCATCGAACTGGAGATCCAGGCGCCCGACGCGGTGCCGACCGCGGCACGCCTCGGCCTGGAACCGCCACGGTTCTGTGGCCGGTGCGGTCGGCGGATGGTGGTGCAGGTCCGTCCCGACGGCTGGGATGCGCGGTGTTCGCGCCACGGCACGGTCGACTCCAGTGAGTTGGGACGCCGGTGAGCGAGGTGGCCGGCGCTGCAACCGTCGCGCCCGCGATCGAGACGCGCCCGCGCATCCGGCATCGAACACCTGCGACCCTGCTGGCCGCCGTCGGGGTCGTCGTGCTGTTCGGCGTCATCGCGGGTGCCGTGTGGGCGGTCGCCACACCCGGGGCCTCCGCGGTGAAGGGCCGCACCCAGGTGTTCATGGTCGACAGCATCGCCGGGGTCGCGACATTCGCGTTCGTGATGTTCGGCTTCGGTGTCGTCGCCGCGATCGTGACGTGGTTCGTCGCGTCGGGCTGGCGCGGCCTGCCCGGTTACGCCGCGATGCTGGCGTCGACGGTCTTCGGTGGCGCGCTGGCCGGTGTCGTCGGTTCGGCTTTCGCCGCGCGACGCTTCCCGAATCCGGATTCGTTCGGAGTCGGGGACGTGTTCACCGCCGTCCCACAGCTCTGGCTCGACGGCGTGACCCGCGGATCACCCAGTGGCCCTTGGATTCTGCTGATCTGTGCGCCGCTCACCGCGACAGTGGTGTACCTACTGGCCGCCATCGTGAGCCGACGCGGTGACCTCGGGGTCGGCGACGGCCGGATCGAGCAGTCCGACGATGCGATCACATCGGTGGTTTGAGGGTCGCGAACTCGTCGGTGACGCGCAACTGCGTGTCGGCGAATGCGTAGAGCGCCGGCGGGCGACCTCCGGAGCGGCCAGTGCGGCCCAACGTTCCGGTGGCCACCACCACACCGCGGCGGCTCAGGATGCGCAGCAGGTTTGTGGTGTCGACGCGATACCCGAGTGCGGCGCCGTAGATCTCGGAGAGTTCCGACATCGGAAACCCCGAGGGCGCCAACGCGAATGCGATGTTGGTGTAGGACAGCTTGGCCGCCAGGCGGTGCCGGCCTGCGTCGATGATGGCGGCGTGGTCGTAGGCCAGGGACTGCTCGGCAAGAGTGTCGACCCGGTGCCACGCGGCCGTCGGCGGGAGCCGGGTTGCCGCGTCGGTCGGCACCAGACCCAGATAGGTCGACGCGATCGTCCGCACCTCGGGGACCCGCCCGGGATCGGAGAACACCGACAACTGCTCGAGGTGCGCGACCGTGGTGACGTCGAGGTTCTCGGTGAGAAAGCGACGAGCGCTGGCCGACAGGGTTTCGGCGGCACCGGCAACGTCACCGCCCGGCAGCGACCACGGTGAATTCTCGTCGGTCCGCCACAGCAGGACAAACAGGTCGGGCTGGCCACCGGGGGAGATCGGGCGCACCTGGAAGACGACAGAGAGCACCTCGACCCGCAGCGACATGCGCTCGATAGTAGGTCAGAGGTCGTCGAGGACCACGAGTCCGTCCTGGATGGCCCGTGCGACGAGCGACGCCTTGGTGCGTGCGGTGCGGCCGGCTTCGGCGTACTTGACGCGGATGCGGGCGAGGTGGGTGTTGACGGTGCCCACCGAGATCATCAACTGGGTGGCGGCCTCCGACTTCGAGTCCACGAGCAGCCAGGTGCGCAGCACCTCGACCTCCCGTGTGGTCAACGGGACCGGGGTGTACTGCGGGGACGTCGGCTCACTGGGGACCGCCCGCAATGCCGCCGGTGGCGCCATCAGATCGGCGGCTGACCCAGGCCGACGGGCGGCGAGGCGGTCGAGGGCCTCCTGACGACGGCGCATCGCCTGCAACGGCGTCGAGTACGCGCGGCGGACACCGAGGACCGGGCGCGGCGGAACCGCGGTCGGGATCTGTCGATGACTCGGGCCGTCGGAGGTGTTGGCATTGCGCGAAGCGGTCATGATGATCATGTCTCCTGGGGCAGGTGAGCGGGGGTTTCTTCTGCTACTGCGGTGCGTTATGAACGCTACGGAGCGAAACGATCGCGCAAACGCGTAGTGGACTACTTGGAATGCGCTTGGAACTACTCGACCCCGCGTTCGCACCCGCGCGACCAGCCGGATCCCGCCACGGCACAGACGGCGCTCGCCACGGCACTGACGGCGCTCGCCACGACGTTGACATCGCCGTCCGCCACGTCGACAGCGCTCTCCACGACACCCCGTGTTGTCGCTGTTCGGGCGCTTCGTCACCGTGAAGCGGCGCGGCGGCATCGGGCCGGAATGTCCGCGCGCGTGCCGGTGTTACGATCATCACCAGGTTTTCGATCACTAGTCGAAAACCGGCTCGAGGCGCAGACCGCGCCGAGACCACGCCGCCGCCCGGCGGCAGGGAGATGGAGTGGCAGATGAGCATCACCAGCGACCGCGCCGCGGTGACTGACGCGACCCTGATAGACGCACCGGGTCTCATCGATGCGCAATGGGTCGACGGCCCCGGTGGCTACTCGGGTGTCGAGCCGACCCCGGAGTGGGCAGAGGAGATCCGTCGCCTCGCACGCGCGCGCAACGCGACCCTGCTGGCGCACAACTACGAACTGCCGGCGATCCAGGACGTCGCCGACCACGTCGGTGACTCCCTCGCTCTCTCACGCATCGCGGCCGAGGTCGACTCCGACGAGATCGTCTTCTGTGGGGTGCACTTCATGGCCGAGACCGCCAAGATCCTGAGCCCCGACAAGCGGGTTCTGATTCCCGACGCCCGCGCCGGGTGCTCGCTCGCCGACTCGATCACCGCCGACGAACTGCGCGAGTGGAAGGACGAGTTCCCCGACGCCGTCGTGGTGTCCTATGTGAACACCACCGCAGAGGTGAAGGGACTCACCGACATCTGCTGCACCTCGTCCAACGCCGTCGACGTCGTCGCCTCCATCGACCCCGACCGTGACGTCCTATTCCTGCCGGATCAGTTCCTCGGCGCACACGTTAAGCGCGAGACCGGCCGCGACAACATCCACATCTGGGCCGGCGAATGTCACGTCCACGCCGGCATCAACGGCGACGAGCTCACCGAGCAGGCGGCCGCCCATCCCGATGCCGATCTGTTCATCCACCCCGAATGTGGTTGTGCCACTTCGGCTCTCTATCTGGCCGGTGAGGGTGCGGTGCCCGATGACCGCGTCCAGATCCTCTCCACCGGCGGAATGATCGACGCCGCCCGCGAGACCGGCGCCAAGCAGGTTCTCGTCGCGACAGAGATCGGCATGCTGCACCAGTTGCGCAAGGCGGCCCCGGGTATCGACTTCCAGGCGGTCAACGATCGCGCATCGTGCCCGTACATGAAGATGATCACGCCGGCCGCGCTGCTGCGCGCGCTGCGTGAGGGTCGCGACGAGGTGTTCGTCGCCGACGACGTCGCCGAGCGCGCTCGTCGCAGCGTCGAGCGGATGATCGCCATCGGTAATCCCGGTTCGGGTGAATAGGGCTGTGTCGCAAAATAGTTCATCGTCGCAGGGATTCGTCGGCCAACTCGTCGCCGACGACAACCTCGACCTCGCCATCACCGACGAGGTCCGTGCACTGATCCGCACGGCGCTCGACGAGGACCTGCGCTACGGCCCGGACGTCACCACCGCGGCGACGGTCCCCGCCGATGCGGTGACCGACGCCGCGGTCGTCAGTCGCGCCCACGGCGTGGTGGCAGGCCTACCGGTGGTGGTGGCGGTACTCGACGAGGTCATCGGGTTCGGTGCCTACGAGGTCACCGCGCAGGTGGCCGATGGCACTCGGGTCGCGCCCGGCGACACCGTCCTTGCCGTTCGTGCGCCCACCGCACCGTTGCTGACCGCAGAGCGCACGGCACTGAATCTGGCGTGTCACCTGTCCGGTATCGCCACCGCGACCGCCCACTGGGTCGACGCCATCGCCGGAACCGCCGCCAGGGTTCGCGACTCGCGAAAGACACTGCCCGGCTTGCGTTATCTGCAGAAGTACGCGGTGCGCGCAGGCGGGGGAGTCAATCACCGGATGGGTCTCGGCGATGCCGCCCTCATCAAGGACAACCACGTCGCCGCCGCGGGATCGGTGAGTGCGGCGCTGGCCGCCGTGCGATCGGCCGCCCCGGATCTGCCGGTGGAGGTCGAGGTCGATTCGCTCGACCAACTCGACGAGGTGCTCGCATTCGAGCCGCAGTTGGTGCTGTTGGACAACTTCGAGTTGTGGGCGACCCAGATGGCGGTGTCCCGCCGCAACAACCGGTCACCGCAGACGAAGCTGGAGTCGTCAGGAGGCCTGACGCTCGATCAGGCCGCCGACTATGCCCGTACCGGCGTCGACTATCTGGCGGTCGGTGGGCTCACCCACTCGGTGATCGCACTCGACCTCGGCCTCGACATCCCGAGCTGACGCCGTCGCGCGTCGATCAACGGCAAGGGCGCAGAACATCGGCGGTGTCGTGGCCGACTTCGACGACATGTGGCGTTCGAGACGAGGAGACCTGGAGCCGATCAGGTATCTGCTTCGATACCGGGTTGGGGACACCTGGGTGCGGTTCCACACGTTGCCGGGCGCCAAACGGTCCCCGCGCAACGACGCCGAGCGTCCGCGACACGACCACCGAAGATCAGGTACGCGAGCGTCGCATCCGTAGTGGCGGCAACCCACGCAACAGCCGAATCAAACGAGTCCAGGCCGGCGGCCGGATCCACGACCGTCTCGACACCTCCTGAACCAGGCCGCCCACCGGACCGGCCGGGCCGCGCCTGCCGCAGAAACGTTGTGGCAGTGGGGAGTTCCAGATTTACCTTACGAGGGTCCCGACACGGTCCTCCGCTATCGCTCCGGACCGGCTCGACCAGCGGGTCGGTCGCCTCGACCAGCCGGAAGCCGGTTCGTCCTTTGTCACGTCCGGCGGTCGGCAAAGATGCTTCGGAGCAACGGCACTTGGGCGGTGATCTCCGGGTCGGGATCGTTCTCCAACTCGGCGAGGGAATCGAGAAAGCGTTGGCGTCCGGCACCGTCGAGCGGTGCGTGCAACAGGGTGAAGGCAGCGTGGCGTCGGATGATCGCCCAAGGGGAGCGCAGACCGTCGAATAGGGCGGCGACATCGCCCACCGGCACGTCGTGATGTCGGGTCACGCCAGTGCCCATCACGCTCACGAGCGCCCGCTCGATCTCCGGGTGCGCAGTGAGAGCCGCCTCGAGCGGCCGATAGTCCAGCGGATGGTCGGGATCGAGGGCGCGGTAAGGCCCACCGAAGACGTCGTATGCGCCGGGATTGAGAGAGTCGAATTGCGTCACAACGATGTCCGTGTGACCCAGAGTCACGAGCGGGCCCGCCGACCATCGTGACGCGGACTCATCACCGCGGGCAGTGCGCATCCTCGACGTCAGATACTCGACAACGTCGGGCCGGCTGATGCGTATGCGGTCGATGACGAACATCCACCGCCACTCCGGGACGTCCGTCGTCTCGCGAACTCGGCTCATGATCGCGTCGAGAGCGAGGTCGGGTTCGGCGCGACCGAGAGCGATCAACGCTTCGCGCGACTCCTCCCAACCCAACGGGGCATCACTGCTCGTCGCATCCGCGATCAACAGATCGCACCACTCACGGACCTGTTCAGTCACCGGGAGTCCGGCAATACGATCGCGTTCCACCTGCGCGGCGTCGAGATGCGGGAAGTGGCGTCGGAGTTGAGCCTTGCTGATGCACTTGGCGACAAGTTCCTCGGCCTCGTCGACCGCGACCACGAGACACGTCTTGTCGATCACACCGGCGGCCGCGAGTTGCTTCCGCGCCGACTTACATGCCGCGATCACCGACCGATAGAAGCGGGCCTTGACCTTGTCGAAGTGATCGTCATCCCCGTCTCGGGCTGACTTCGACAACAATTCGCTCCACCGCTGGTCCACGTCGGAGGGTTCGCGGGACCAGTCCCAGTCGTAGGGGTGCCACCGTAGGTCGGCGTCGGTGGCCTGCGCGGACTTCTCGCTCGCCACTCCGATCAACGGCCAGGCGATTATCTCGCCGTGCGCGTAGAAACCGAAGACGGCCGCGCCGTAGATCGTTTCGTCTCGATGTCCATCTCGGAACTCTGATACCGCCCGCACGATCGCAAGTCGGATGTGCTCGGTCAGCCCCGCCCAATCGAATGCCACGCGGCGAGCGTAGCGGCGCGCACGGTCGGACACGTTGGTGGGCGGGACAGGAGGATGCGAACCACGTTGAGGCCGGTGGGTCGCATGTGACGAGTGACATGAAAGGTGTTCGCTATGGGTCCCCGAATCCGAGCCGCAGGTGTGGCGTGAAACCCGCTGGCCTGCGACCCGTATCCTGGTTGGGTAAATCCACCAGCCGACCAGGAGTGACCCATGCTCGCCCGAACCGACCTGCGCGGAAGCGCGCCGACGCTCGCCGAACTGCGTCGCGCGCTGCCTCGTGGGGGAACCGACGTCAACGCCGTACTCGACACGGTGGCGCCGGTGGTGCATGCGGTCGCCGATCTCGGAGCCGAGGGCGCCCTGGACTACGGGCACAAGTTCGACGGTGTGCGCCCGGCATCGGTGCGGGTGCCCGCCCAGGTGATCGCCGATGCCCTCGAACGCCTCGACCCGGCGGTCGCCGATGCCCTGCGTGAGTCCATCACCCGGGCGCGGCTCGTCCACGCCGATCAGCGTCGCGAGACCACCCGCACCCAGGTCGTCGACGGTGGCATCGTCAGCGAGAAATGGATTCCGGTCCGGCGCGTCGGCCTCTATGTCCCCGGCGGCAATGCCGTGTATCCGTCATCGGTGATCATGAACGTGGTCCCGGCGCAGGAGGCCGGAGTGGGATCGCTCGTAGTCGCCTCGCCGCCGCAGAAAGACTTCGGCGGATGGCCGCACCCGACGATCCTCGCCGCCTGTGCACTGCTCGGAGTCGACGAGGTATGGGCGGTCGGAGGCGCACAAGGCGTCGCGTTGCTGGCCTACGGTGGCACCGACACCGACGCCGCCGACGAACCCGGAGGCGTCCTCGATCCGGTCGACCTCATCACCGGACCCGGCAACATCTACGTGACCGCGGCCAAGCGTCTCTGTCGTGGTGTCGTCGGCGTCGACGCGGAGGCCGGTCCCACCGAGATCGCGATCCTGGCCGACGCCACCGCGGTCCCCGCGCTGGTCGCCGCCGACCTCATCAGTCAGGCCGAACACGACGTGCTGGCCGCCTCGGTGCTCGTCACCGACAGTGTCGAGCTCGCTGACGCCGTCGACGAGGCGCTGGAAACCCAAGTGGCGCAGACCAAGCACCGCGAGCGCGTGACAACGGCCTTGTCCGGCAAGCAATCCGGGATCGTCCTCGTCGACGACGTCGAGGCCGGTCTCGCGGTGGTCGACGCCTACGCCGCCGAACATCTGGAGATTCAGACCGCCGATGCCGCCGCGGTCGCCGATCGTGTGCACAACGCGGGAGCGATCTTTGTCGGCAACTACGCGCCGGTGAGCCTCGGCGATTACTGCGCGGGATCCAATCACGTTCTGCCGACCTCGGGTTCGGCCCGATTTGCCTCCGGGCTGTCGGTGCAGACCTTCCTGCGTAGCGTGCACGTCATCGACTACGACGAGGCCGCATTGCGTGACGTTGCCGAGAAGGTGGTCACCCTCGCGCAGGCCGAAGACCTTCCGGCGCACGGGGATGCCATCACCCGCCGGTTCGCGACCGAGAGGTCCGTGCAATGACGGCGGTCAGCGATCCGCAGACCCCGGGCGCATCGATCACCGTGGCCGATCTGCCGTTGCGTGACAATCTCCGCGGTAAAACTGCCTATGGCGCACCGCAATTGAAGGTTCCGGTCATTCTCAACACCAACGAGAATCCGCACCCGCCGTCGCCGGCCCTGATCGACGATCTCGCCGAGTCGGTACGTGCCGCAGCCACCGACCTGCACCGCTACCCCGACCGCGACGCGATCGCCCTGCGCACCGAACTGGCCGACTATCTCAGCGCCGCCACCGGTGTTCGGCTGAACGTGAACAACCTCTGGGCCGCCAACGGTTCCAACGAGATCCTGCAGCAGCTGCTGCAGGCGTTCGGTGGTCCCGGGCGCAGCGCGGTGGGTTTCGTGCCGAGTTACTCCATGCACCCGATCATCTCCGACGGCACCGATACCACCTGGCTCGAGGCCAAGCGCAACGCCGACTTCTCCCTCGACATCGACTACGCCGTCGCCGAGATCACCGGTCGGCAACCCGACGTCGTGTTCGTGACCTCACCCAACAATCCGACCGGGGCGTCCATCCCGAACCAGGGACTGCGGGCGATCGTGGCGGCCGCCCCCGGCATCGTCATCGTCGACGAGGCCTACGGAGAGTTCTCCGAACAGCCCAGCGCCACCGAACTCATCGACGAATTCCCGGCCAAGGTGGTGGTCAGCCGCACCATGAGCAAGGCGTTCGCCTTCGCCGGTGGACGTCTCGGCTATCTTGCGGCCTCGCCGGCCATCGTCGAGGCCCTGCAGTTGGTGCGCCTGCCGTATCACCTGTCGGTCCTCACCCAGGCCGCCGCCCGAGCCGCGCTGCGTCACAGCGACGACACCCTGGCCGGCGTCGAGAAGATCATCGCCGAACGCAAGCGGGTCGTCGACGACCTCGAGGCGGCCGGCTTCGACGTCATCGACTCCGATGCCAACTTCGTGCTGTTCGGCCGGTTCGCCGACGCCCCCGCGTCGTGGCAGCGTTACCTCGACGACGGAGTGTTGATCCGCGATGTGTCGATTCCGGGCTACTTGCGTGTCACCATCGGACTGCGCGACGAGAACGACGCCTTCCTCGACGTCAGTCGCCGTCTGGCCGCCACCGATCTGGAGAATGGGTAAGTGACAGTGCAGGATTCGACCACCTCGTCGGCGACGCAGTCGGCGCCGCGCATCGCACGTGTCGAGCGGGCCACCAAGGAGTCCTCGATCACCGTCGAACTCAACCTCGACGGCACCGGCAAGACCGACATCTCCACCGGGATCGCCTTCTTCGACCACATGCTGAACGCCTTTGGCCAGCACGGCAGTTTCGACCTGACCGTGGCGGCCCAGGGCGACGTCGACGTCGAGGGCCACCACACCATCGAGGACACCGCGATCGTGCTCGGTCAGGCCCTCGGCCAGGCACTCGGTGACAAGAAGGGCATCCGCCGGTTCGGTGACTGCTTCATCCCGATGGACGAGACCCTCGCCCACGCTGTCGTCGACGTGTCCGGCCGGCCGTATTGCGTGCACACCGGCGAACCCGATCACCTGCTGACCGCGGTGATCGGCGGCTACCCGGGTGTGCCGTACTCGACGGTCATCAATCGGCACATCTTCGAGTCGATCGCCCTCAACGCCCGGATCGCCCTGCACGTGCGGGTGCTCTATGGCCGCGATCAGCACCACATCACCGAGGCCGAGTTCAAGGCCGTCGCCCGCGCGCTCCGTGAGGCCACCGAGTACGACCCGCGCACCTCGGGTGTGCCGTCGACCAAGGGAGCCCTATGAGCACGACCGGCCCGGACGTCGTCGTCCTCGACTACGGCTCCGGCAACCTCCGGTCGGCGCACCGGGCCCTCGAACGTGTCGGCGGTCAGGTCACCGTGACCAGCGACTTCGATGCTGCACTCAACGCCACCGGACTCGTCGTCCCCGGCGTGGGTGCATTCGCGGCCTGCATGGAGGGTCTGCGGGCGGTCAAGGGCGATCGGATCGTGGGCCGACGCCTCGCCGGTGGCCGCCCGGTGCTGGGGATCTGCGTGGGCATGCAGATCCTCTTCGAGCAGGGTGTGGAGTTCGGCGTCGAGGCGGACGGGTGCGGCGAGTGGCCGGGCGCGGTCACCCGGTTGCCGGCGCCGGTGTTGCCGCACATGGGCTGGAACACCGTCGACGCCCCCGACGACTCCGTACTGTTCCACGGCCTCGACGCCGATACCCGTTTCTACTTCGTGCACTCCTACGCCGCGCAGACCTGGGAGATGGACAACGACGGCACCGCACTGCGGGCACCGAAGCTGACCTGGGGGGACTACGGCGGCAAGTTCCTTGCCGCCGTCGAGAACGGACCACTGAGCGCCACCCAGTTCCATCCGGAGAAGTCCGGTGACGCCGGGGCCCAGCTGCTCCGCAACTGGATCGAGAGTCTGTCATGACCGAATCACCCAAGACCCCCGACACTCCGGCGGAGGAGTACCGCTTCTCCTACGGGCGGTTCGTCGTCTACGTGCTCGGTGCCGGCGCCATCGTCCTGGTGCTGTTCATTCCGATCATCCTCGGCATGGCCAAATGGAATCCGACCGCCGGACTCGGCTCCGCCCTGGTCGCGGTGCTGGCCATGATCGCCGCGATCGGATTCACCTCCCGCTATCAGATCGGCAAGGCGGAGAAGGCGATTCGCGCTTCACGCGGCGAAGGTCCACCGGACTAGGCGACGTCGCACCAGACAACGGTCGGATTCTCGACCCGCTCCGGATACTCAACACAAAGGACTCACCAACTTCCATGGGAACCACTCTCGAACTGCTGCCCGCCGTCGACGTCGCCGACGGGCAGGCCGTACGCCTGGTGCAGGGCGCCGCCGGCACCGAAACCTCCTACGGCTCACCGCGTGAGGCCGCACTCGCCTGGCAGCGGGACGGCGCCGAGTGGATCCACCTCGTCGATCTGGATGCCGCGTTCGGTCGCGGCAACAATCGCGACCTGCTCGCCGAGGTCGTCGGCGAACTCGACGTGAAGGTCGAACTGTCCGGCGGTATCCGTGACGACGAGTCCCTCGACGCCGCGCTGGCGACCGGCTGCACCCGGGTCAACCTCGGAACCGCAGCCCTCGAGAATCCGCAGTGGTGTGCCCGCGCGATCGACAAGTACGGCGATCGCATTGCCGTGGGCCTCGACGTGATCCGAGAGGGCAACTCCTACCGGCTCCGTGGACGCGGCTGGGTCACCGACGGTGGTGACCTGTGGGAGGTCCTGGAACGTCTCAACGGCGACGGATGCGCTCGCTACGTCGTCACCGACGTGTCCAAGGACGGCACCCTCGCCGGCCCCAACCTCGAACTGCTCGCCGAGGTGGCCGCCGCGACCGACGCGCCGATCGTCGCCTCCGGTGGCGTGTCCGCGCTCGACGACCTCGTCGCGATCTCCGGGCTGGTCGATCAGGGCGTCGAAGGCGCCATCGTCGGCAAGGCCCTCTACGCCGGGCGGTTCACCCTGCCCGAGGCGCTGACGGCGGTCGGCGGCCGGTGACCGGAGGCGCCGACCTGGATCTGCCGCGACTGCTCGACGTCGCCGGCACGATCCTCGACGGAGTCGGTGATCAGTTCGTCGCGGGTCTGGGTGCCCCGAGCGCGGTCCGCAAGGGCGACACCGATTTCGCCACCCAGGTGGATCTCGATCTGGAACGCCGGATCTCCGGCGAACTGGCGCAGCGCACCGGAATCGGCGTCCACGGTGAGGAATTCGGTGGTCCTCCGGTCGACGAGGGCGCCGTCTGGGTTCTCGACCCGGTGGATGGCACCTACAACTACTCGTCGGGGATTCCGCTGACCGGGATTCTGCTGGCCCTGCTCGTCGACGGCCAGAGCGTCCTTGGGCTGACCTGGTTGCCGCTGACCGGTCAGCGGTTCGCCGGGTACGCCGGCGGCCGGCTCCTGTGTGACGGCGAACCGGTCGACGCGCGACCGCCGGAGTCGTTGTCGCAGTCGGCGATCGGCTTCGGACCGTTCAACGTGGGGCACGGTGGGCGTTATCCCGGGGCACGCCGCGCCGAATTGATCCGCGCGCTGTCCGGGCGGGTGGCGCGGCTGCGGATGACCGGAAGCACCGGAATCGACATGGCGTATGCCGCGACGGGTGCGTTCGGTGCATCCATCGCCTTCGGGCGACACCCGTGGGACAACGCCGCCGGGGCGGCGCTGGTGCGCTGCGCCGGGGGAGTGGCCACCGATCTGTCCGGGGCGGACTGGACGGTCGCCTCGCCGTCGCTGGTGGCCGGCGCCCCCGGAATTCACCGGGAGGTGATGGCCGTTGTGAACGAGGTGTTCGGCGTGGACCGGCTCGACACCGCCGGCTCGGCGCAGGCGCAGTCGCACGAGAAGGCGCCGACGCAAACGAAGGAGCAGAGCTCATGACCTTGGCGGTTCGTGTCATTCCCTGCCTGGACGTCGACGACGGTCGGGTGGTCAAGGGCGTCAACTTCCAGAACCTGCGTGATGCCGGTGACCCGGTCGAACTGGCGGCGCGCTACGACGCCGAGGGTGCCGACGAACTCACCTTCCTCGACGTCACCGCATCGAGTTCGGGACGGTCGACGATGATCGAGGTGGTCGGGCGCACCGCCGAGCAGATCTTCATCCCGCTCACCGTCGGCGGCGGAATCCGGACCGTCGACGATGTCGACACCATGTTGCGTGCCGGCGCCGACAAGGTCAGCGTCAACACCGCCGCGATCGCACGCCCGGAGGTGCTCGCCGAGATGAGCCGCCGCTTCGGGTCGCAGTGCATCGTGCTGTCGGTGGATGCCCGGACCGTGCCCGCCGACGGCGCACCCACCCCGTCCGGCTGGGAGGTCACCACCCACGGTGGCCGGAAGGGCACCGGCATCGACGCCGTCGAATGGGCCCGGCGCGGACAAGAATTGGGCGTCGGGGAGATCCTGCTCAACTCGATGGACGCCGACGGCACCAAGCAGGGATTCGACCTGCGGATGCTGCGCGCGGTGCGCGCCGCGGTCGACGTCCCGGTCATCGCCAGCGGGGGCGCGGGAAAGGTCGGCGATTTCGCCCCGGCCGTCGAGGCCGGCGCCGACGCGGTTCTGGCCGCCTCGGTGTTCCACTTCGGCGAACTGACGATCGGCGAGGTGAAGGATGCGATGGCCGCGGAGGGCATCACCATTCGCACCGCACGAGACACCCCGATGGAGGTCTGAGACATGGCGTTACCACCGGAACTGGCGGGCAGGCTCGAGCACAACGCCGACGGTCTCTTCGCGGCCGTCGCCCAGGAACGCGAGACCGGCATCGTGCTGATGGTGGCGTGGATGGACGACGTCGCTCTGGAACGCACCCTGCAGACGCGGCGGGCCACCTACTACTCGCGGTCCCGTCAGGAGTACTGGGTCAAGGGGGAGACCAGCGGGCACACCCAGTCGGTGCACGACGTCCGCCTCGACTGCGACGGTGACACCGTCCTGCTCGTCGTCGACCAGGTCGGCGCGGCCTGCCACACCGGCAATCACAGCTGCTTCGACACCGACTCGCTGCTGTCGGAGTTCGCGGCTGCCGAGGCCGTCGGGCCTGAGACAATCGAGGCAGCACACGAAACCACGAAAGGCGGAGGTTAGTCATGCCACTGATCCAGATCTCGCAAACCCCCGGATTGTCAGACCGGGTCAAGCGCGAGACGATCGCCGCGGTCACCGACGCCTACGCCCGTGCCACCGGCAAGAATCCCGACTCGGTGTGGGTCACGATCAACGAGATCCCGCGGGGCCAGTGGGGCGTGGGCGGAGAGCCCCTCGGATGAGCGACACTGCCGCCGACGAGCACGCCGGCTCCCACCGAGCCGCGGCCGATCACGCCACGACCACGACCCTCGCGGAGTTCCTCGACCTCGCCGCCGATCACCGGGTGGTGCCGGTGACCCGCAAGGTGCTGGCCGATTCGGAGACCCCGCTGTCGGCATACCGCAAGCTCGCCGGAGACCGCGAGGGCACCTTCCTGCTGGAGTCCGCGGAGAACGGACGCAGCTGGTCGCGGTGGTCGTTCATCGGTGCCGGCGCACCGTCGGCGCTGACCGTCGTCGACGGCAAGGCGAGCTGGTGGGGTGCGGTTCCGGCCGGAGCCCCGGTCGACGGCGATCCGCTGACCGTGCTGGCCGAATCGTTGCGTCTGCTGGCCACCGATCCGCTGCCCGACATGCCGCCGCTGACCGGCGGATTCGTCGGGTTCATGGCCTACGACATGGTGCGCCGGTTGGAGCGTCTGCCCGAGACCACCGTCGACGATCTGCATCTGCCCGACCTGATGATGCTGTTGGCCACCGATCTCGCCGCTGTCGATCACCACGAGGGGACGATCACCCTGATCGCCAACGCGGTGAACTGGGACGGTTCCGACGACCGCGTCGAACAGGCCTACGCCGACGCCCTTCAACGTCTCGACCGGATGACCGAGGCCCTCGCCGCCCCTGCCCCCTCGACGGTGTCGTTGTTCGACCACCCGACACCCGACTACCGGGTCCAGCGCAGCCGCGAGGAGTATCACGAGATCGTGCGTGACCTGGTCGGCGAGATCGAGGCCGGTGAGGCGTTCCAGGTGGTGCCGTCGATGCGTTTCGAAATCGACAGCGACGCCGACCCCCTCGACGTGTACCGCGTGCTGCGAGCATCCAATCCCAGCCCGTACATGTATCTGCTGCGCATCCCCGGCATCAACGGCGACCCGTTCACCGTGGTCGGATCCAGCCCGGAGGCCCTGGTGACGGTGCACGACCGGGTCGCCACCACGCACCCGATCGCCGGTACCCGATGGCGTGGCGCGACCGAGGAGGAAGACCAGCTCCTCGGGAAGGGTCTGATCGAGGACGAGAAGGAGAACGCCGAACACCTGATGCTCGTCGACCTCGGCCGCAACGACCTCGGCCGGGTGTGCCGACCGGGCACGGTGAAGGTCAGCGACTACCGGCACATCGAGCGATACAGCCACGTGATGCACCTGGTGTCGACGGTGTCGGGGACCCTGCGCGACGACAAGAACGCACTCGACGCCGTCACCGCCTGCTTCCCCGCGGGAACTCTCACCGGCGCGCCCAAGGTGCGGGCGATGGAACTGATCGACGAACACGAACTCACCCGTCGCGGTCTGTACGGCGGCATCGTCGGCTACCTCGACTTCGCCGGCAACGCCGACACCGCCATCGCCATCCGCACGGCCCTGATGTCGCGGGGACGGGCATACGTGCAGGCCGGCGGTGGCGTGGTGGCCGACTCCGACCCGGACTACGAATACAACGAGGCACGAAACAAGGCGACCGCCGTCCTGAACGCGGTGGCGGCGGCGTCGACGATGCGACGCGTCGGCACCGCCACCGGCGGCGGCGTCGCGGAGATCTCCGACGATGACTGACGACTCCACACCCACCGATCCGGACGGCACCACCGAACCGGCAGGCGCCGCCGGCACGGACACGACCGACACCGCCGACACGACCACCACCCGGGCCGCCCGCGTGCGACGCACCAAGATCATCGCGGCGATTCTGCTGGGACTGGGCGCCCTGTTGTTCTGGGTGTCGTCGCGGCTGACGTGGGCGACGGTGTTCGCCGGCGACGGCATGTCCCCGGACCGTTACATGACCGTCAAAGGTGCCGACTGGAGTCCGTGGCTGACCCCGCTGGCACTGGTGTTGCTGGCGGCGATCCTCGCGGCGTTCTCGTTGCGCGGCTGGGGGTTGCGGGTGCTCGCCGTGCTGGTGGCCGTGGGCGGCCTGCTGGCGGCGTTCCCGGCGTTGTCGATGGTGACCAGTTCGTCGGATTCACTGTATGCGGCGCGGGCCATCGACCTGGCCGACAAGTACGTGGTGCGACTGACCACGACCAACGGCTGGGTTGCCGCGGTCGTCATCGCCGGTACCGTCTGCTGCGTGCTGGCGGGCATTCTGCTGCTGCGCGCCGCCTCCGGTGCGGCGATGTCGTCGAAGTACACCACGCCGGCGGCACGGCGGGAGGAACTCGAACGGGAGATCTTCGCCGAGCACAAACGACGCAAGGCCGCCGCCGATAACGCGGAGGACGCCGACAACTCGGCGACCGACGGCACCGCCGCCACCGGAAAGCAGGCCAACGAACGCATGATGTGGGACGCGCTCGACACCGGCATCGATCCCACCGATCAGCGGTGATGGGCCCGTCCCGCGGCCGATCCGCCTGATGTTCGCCCCGGTCACGATGGCTCCGAGGCGTCCGTCTACCCTGGTGGAGGCAAGATCGTCGAAAGGTAACCAGCTGTCGTGAGCATGCCGAACGTCCTCGAGTCGATCATCGAGGGAGTCAAGGCCGACGTCGCCGCGCGTGAAGCGGTCGTCGATTACGCCGCCGTCAAAGCGGCCTCCGAGCAGGCCACCGACCCCAAAGACGTGATGGCCGCGCTCCGACAGCCCGGTATCGGGGTGATCGCCGAGGTGAAGCGCGCCAGCCCGTCGAAGGGTGATCTGGCGACCATCGCCGATCCGGCCGAATTGGCCACCGCCTACGAGGCCGGTGGCGCGCGCATCATCAGCGTGCTGACCGAGGAGCGACGATTCCGCGGCTCTCTCGCCGACCTCGACGCGGTGCGTGCCGCGGTGAACATTCCGGTGCTGCGCAAGGACTTCATCGTCGGGCCGTACCAGATCCACGAGGCCCGCGCCCACGGTGCGGACATGATCCTGCTGATCGTCGCCGCGCTGGAACAGAATGTGTTGGCGTCGCTGCTCGACCGCACCGAGAGTCTGGGCATGACGGCACTCGTCGAGGTGCACACCGAGGACGAGGCCAATCGCGCACTCGAAGCGGGTGCGTCGGTGGTGGGCGTCAACAATCGCAATCTCAAGACCCTCGAGGTCGACCGTGACAATTTCTCGCGGATCGCCCCGGGGCTCCCCACCAAGGTCATCCGCGTCGCCGAATCCGGCGTTCGTGGTACCGCCGACCTGCTGGCGTTCGCGGGTGCCGGCGCCGACGCGGTACTGGTGGGCGAAGGGTTGGTGACCAGCGGTGACCCGCGCACCGCGGTGTCCGAGCTGGTGACCGCCGGAACCCATCCATCTTGTCCGAAACCTGTTCGCTGACAGCCTCATTCGGCGTACGCCGGATGCGGCCGTGGTGACGTGACTGCAGTGAGGTCTCCTGTGACGATCGAATTTCCTACGGCCAGTAAGGGTGTGGCAACCCGCACGTCGATCGAACCCGACGAGGGCGGGCATTTCGGGGAGTACGGTGGCCGGCACGTCCCCGAGGCGTTGATGGCCGTCATCGATGACGTCACCACCTCGTATGAGAAGCTGCGCAGCGACGATGGCTTCCTCACCGAACTCGATCGGCTGCAACGCGATTACGTCGGGCGCCCGTCGCCGCTGTACGAGGCGACCCGGCTGAGCTCGGAGGCCGGCGGAGCGCGGATCTTCCTCAAGCGAGAAGACCTCAACCACACCGGATCTCACAAGATCAACAACGTGCTCGGGCAGTTGCTGCTGGCGCGCCGGATGGGCAAGTCACGCATCATCGCCGAGACGGGCGCGGGCCAGCACGGCGTCGCCACCGCCACCGGATGTGCCCTCTTCGGCATGGAATGCATCATCTACATGGGCCGCGTCGACACCGAACGACAGGCACTCAACGTCGCCCGGATGCGGCTGCTCGGCGCGTCGGTCATCGCCGTCGACACCGGCTCGGCCACGCTGAAGGACGCCATCAACGAGGCACTGCGTGATTGGGTCACCAATGCGCACAACACCTATTACTGTTTCGGTACCGCGGCGGGCCCACATCCGTTCCCGATGCTGGTCCGCGATCTGCAACGCATCGTCGGACTCGAGGCCCGTGCTCAGATCCTCGAGCAGGCCGGACGCCTGCCCGACGCGGTGACCGCGTGTATCGGCGGCGGCTCCAACGCCATCGGCATCTTCCATCCGTTCATCGACGACACCGGTGTGCGATTGGTCGGCTACGAGGCGGCCGGCGACGGCGTCGAGACCGGCCGGCACGCGGCCACATTCACCGGCGGTACTCCCGGTGCGTTCCAGGGCGCCTTTTCCTACCTGCTGCAGGACGAGGACGGCCAGACCATCGAATCGCATTCGATCTCGGCCGGTTTGGACTATCCAGGGGTCGGACCCGAGCATGCCTACCTCAAGGACATCGGGCGGGCGGAGTATCAGCCGATCACCGACACCGAGGCGATGGAGGCGTTGGCGCTGCTGAGCCGTACCGAGGGCATCATTCCCGCGATCGAATCGGCGCATGCGGTGGCCGGCTCCCTCAAGCTCGGCCGTGAGTTGGGTGAGGGCGCGATCATCGTCGTCAGCCTCTCGGGTCGCGGTGACAAGGATGTCGACACCGCCGCGCGATGGTTCCACCTGTTCGACGAGCCGACCGACACCGACACATCCGAAGGAGCGCACGCCCGATGACCCCGAGCACCATCGCCCACGTCGGTCCGTCCCGGCTGTCGCCGGTCTTCGAGAAGTGCCGCGAGCAGGGTCGCGCGGCGCTCATCGGCTACCTGCCCGTCGGGTACCCGACTGTCGCCGCGTCGATCGATTCGTTCACCACGATGGTCGAGGCGGGCTGCGACATCATCGAGGTCGGCATCCCCTATTCGGATCCGGTGATGGACGGCCCGACCATCCAGGAAGCCGCCGACCTGGCATTGACCAACGGGGTGCGGGTCCGGGACGTGTTCACCGCGGTCCGCGCCATCACCGATGCGGGTGGGCAGGCGGTGGTGATGAGCTACTGGAATCCGATCCTGCAGTACGGCGTCGAACGCTTCGCCCATGATCTCGCCGAAGCCGGCGGAGCCGGACTGATCACCCCCAACCTGATTCCGGAGGAGGGCCAGCCATGGCACGTCGCCTCCGACGAGTACGGCCTGGACCGCATCTACCTGGTCGCGCCGTCCTCGACCCCGGAACGGCTCGCCCTGACCATCGACTCGTGCCGCGGATTCGTCTACGCGGCATCGACGATGGGTGTCACCGGTGCCCGGACCACCGTGTCGAACGCGGCGCCCGAACTGTGCGCGCGGGTGCGGGAGTATTCCGACATCCCGATCGGCGTCGGACTCGGTGTCCGCAGCGGTGCGCAGGCCGCCGAGATCGCGTCCTACGCCGACGGCGTCATCGTCGGATCGGCACTGGTCAGTGCTGCCGAGCAGAGCCCGGGTGCCTTGCGTGCGCTGGTTTCCGAGCTCGCCGATGGTGTTGCGCATCCGACCCCACCGCGGTGAGCAGGCCGTCAGCGGTCGGCTAGGGTGTCAGGCGTGATCGCGCCGACAACGACGTTGCTCGCCTACATCCCGAGTCCACCGCAGGGTGTGTGGCATCTGGGCCCGGTCCCGGTACGTGCCTATGCGCTATGCATCATCGTCGGCATCATCCTGGCCGTCTGGTGGGGGGACCGCCGGTGGATCGCACGCGGGGGACAGCCCGGTGAGGTCCTCGACGTCGCGATCTGGGCCGTCCCGTTCGGATTGATCGGTGGCCGGATCTATCACGTCCTCACCGACTGGCAGATCTACTTCGGCGATGGTGGGAAGTCGCCCATCGACACCCTCCGAATCTGGGACGGTGGTCTCGGAATCTGGGGCGCGGTGATCTTCGGTGCCCTGGGCGCCTGGATCGGGTGTCGCCGACACGGGATCAAGTTGCCGGCCTTCGGCGATGCGATCGCCCCGCCGATTCTGCTCGCACAGGCCATCGGTCGCCTCGGCAACTACTTCAATCAGGAACTGTACGGGCGCGACACGACCGTCCCGTGGGGCCTGGAGATCTTTGAACGTTCCGACGGCTATCAAACCGGTCCCGGACTCATCAACGGCACCTCGACCGGTCAGGTGTACGCGATAGTCCATCCCACCTTCCTCTACGAGATGGTGTGGAATCTGCTGATCGTGCTGGCCCTGGTGCTGATCGATCGCCAGTTCCGCATCGGCCACGGGCGTCTGTTCGCCCTGTATGTCGCCGGCTACTGCGCCGGCCGGTTCATCGTCGAGTTGTTGCGCTCGGACACCGTCTACACCTTCATCGCGGGAATCCGTATCAACGTCTTCACCTCGGCATTGCTGTTTGTGGCGGCAGCCATCTACTTCGTGGTGGCGACCAAGGGCCGTGAACGTGGTCTGGAGATGTACCACGCGGGCCGCGCCGAGGAACTCGAGGCGCTCGGCGCCGTCGGATACGTCGACGAGTACGAGTACGACGAGGACGACGAGGACACCCAGGACGACGAGGACACCCAGGTTCAGGCCGACGAGGTAGACGAGGTAATGGACACCGAGGAGTTCGACGACGACGCGCAGACAACCGATGCCGGCGACGACGCGACGGATACCCAGGTGATCGCCAAGGGCCTGGCAGAGGCCGACGAGGAACGTGCCGTCGAGTCCGACACCGACAGCGCTCCCGAGAACACTGACAGCGCTCCCGAGGTCACTGACAGCGCTCAGTCGGACGTTGACAGCGCTCCCGAGGACACTGACGGCGCTCTGTCCGACGTTGACGGCGCTCTCGTGGACACTGACAGCGCTCCCGAGAACACTGACAGCGCTCAGTCGGACGTTGACGGCGCTCCCGAGGACACTGACAGCGCTCAGTCGGACGTTGACGGCGCTCTCGAGGTCACTGACAGCGCTCAGTCGGACGTTGACGGCGCTCTCGAGGTCACTGACGGCGCTCAGTCGGACGTTGACGGCGCTCCCGAGGTCACTGACAGCTCTTCCGATGCCCCCGAGTCTGAGGCCGACGTGATCCACGTCGATGACCCGGTCGACGACTCGGAGATCATCGAGGGCACCGGTGAGGTCGCCGACGCGACGGCCTGGACGCCGCCCGAATCGGACACGGCCGCGGAGCCTGACACCGACGCGGAGCCTGACACCGACGTGGAGCCTGACACCGACGCGGAGCCCGACACCGACGCGGAGCCCGACACCGAGCAATCGGGCGATGATGCCGACCGCGATCCCGCAGCCTCGGCGAACGCGACGCCGCCCGCCGAATCCGCGGACCAACGGTCTTCCGACTCCTGACGACGCCCGCGGTCACTGTCCGACGTCACAGTCCGACGTGCCCGTCTGGCATGACCGTCCGACTGCACTGTCGGACAACGTCTGCCGCGCCGACTGCAACGAGCGCACCATCGCCGCGCGTCAGATAAGGTGGAGTCTCACCGTTTGCGGCAGCCCATGTCCGCGGAACGGACACATTGCTCCACGGGCCAGCGCTGTCCCAAAGGACATCATGCATGCGATTCGACTCGAATCCAGTGGAGGTAGTGATGTTGTTTTCGGCGCTTCCGGCGAAGCAGGGACTGTACGACCCCGAG
This sequence comes from Gordonia sp. NPDC003950, assembly GCF_053605205.1. NCBI lineage: Bacteria > Bacillati > Actinomycetota > Actinomycetes > Mycobacteriales > Gordoniaceae > Gordonia > Gordonia sp. NPDC003950. The sequence continues at coordinate 217,557 of NZ_JBSGIT010000003.1, forward strand.
GCAGAGGTCGATTCATGTGGCGTGGCGATGGTCACCAATATCCATGGACGTCGCTCTCACTCGATCGTTGCCGACGGCCTGCTGGCTCTCGAGAACCTGGAACACCGTGGAGCGGCGGGCGCCGAGGCGAACAGCGGTGACGGCGCGGGCATCCTGATTCAACTACCCGACGAATTGTTGCGTGGCTCGGTAGATTTCGACCTGCCACCGGCCAACCCGGACGGTTCCAACACCTATGCGGCCGGCAACTGCTTCCTGCCCGCGGACCCGGCACTGCGTGAGGTCGCGATGGCGCGGGTCACCGATCTCGCGGCCGACGAGGGCATCACCGTGCTCGGATGGCGTGAACTGCCCGTCGACGTCGAAGGCGCGGACATCGGCGAAACCGCTGTCGACTGCATGCCGTACATGGCGCAACTGTTCGTGACCGTCGACCCGGCCACCGGAAGTCCGCGCCTGGGCGGCATCGATCTCGACCGCGCGATCTACCCGTTCCGCAAGCAGGCCGAACGCGTCACCGCCGACATCGAGGAAGCGGGTACCGGCCTGTACTTCCCGTCGTTGTCGAGCCGGACGATGGTCTACAAAGGCATGCTCACCACGATGCAGCTGCCGCTGTACTACCCGGATCTGCGCGACGAGCGGTGCATGAGCGCCATCGCCATCGTCCACTCGCGGTTTTCCACCAACACGTTCCCGTCGTGGCCGCTCGCGCATCCGTTCCGGTTCGTCGCCCACAACGGCGAGATCAATACCGTCCGCGGCAACCGCAACCGGATGCGTGCCCGCGAGGCACTCCTGGACACCGATCTGATCCCGGGCGATCTCAAACGCGCGTTCCCGATCTGCACGCCCGAGGCCTCCGACTCGGCCTCCCTCGACGAGGTCCTCGAATTGCTCCATCTCGGTGGTCGCAGCGTGCCGCATGCGGTGATGCTGATGGTCCCCGAGGCGTGGGAGAACGTGCCCGTGATGGATCCCAAGCGTCGAGCTTTCCTCCAGTTCAACGGGTCTCTGATGGAGGCGTGGGACGGACCGGCCTGTGTGACCTTCACCGACGGCACGGTGGTCGGCGCGGTCCTCGACCGCAACGGCCTGCGCCCGGGTCGCTGGTGGCAGACCCGCGACGGCCGCGTGATCCTGGCCTCCGAGGCCGGGGTCCTCGACGTACCGGTCGACGACGTCGTCTCCAAGGGCCGCCTCGAGCCCGGCAAGATGTTCCTCGTCGACACCGCGCAGGGACGCATCATCCCCGACGAGGAGGTCAAGGGGGATCTGATCCACGCCGAGCCCTACGACGAGTGGCTGCACTCCGGCCTACTCGACATCGCGACGCTGCCGAGCCGGCCGGTGTACAAGCCCAACCACGACACCGTCGTGCGGCGTCAGGTCACCTTCGGATACACCGAGGAGGACCTGCGGGTTCTGCTCACCCCGATGGCGGCCTCCGGCTACGAACCACTCGGTTCGATGGGCACCGACACCCCGGTGGCCGTCATGTCGCAGCGGTCGCGGTTGCTCTACGACTACTTCGTCGAACTGTTCGCCCAGGTCACCAACCCTCCGTTGGACGCGATCCGCGAGGAGATCGTCACCTCGATGGCCCGTGTGATGGGGCCCGAGCAGAATCTGCTCGACCCGACCGCCGCGTCGTGCCGGCAGATCCAGCTGCACTGGCCGGTCATCGACAACGATGATCTGGCCAAGCTCGTGCACATCAACGACGACGGCGACAACCCGGGGCTGTCGGCCAAGGTGCTGCACGGTCTCTACGAGGTGGCAGACGGCGGGCCGGGTCTGGCGGCCGCGTTGGAGGATCTGCGGACCCGGTCGTCGCAGGCGATCGCCGAGGGGCACCGTACCCTGGTCATCTCCGACCGTCACTCTGACCGCGAACATGCGCCGATCCCGTCGCTGCTGGCGGTCTCGGCGGTCCACCACCACCTTGTCCGCACCAAGGAGCGCACCAAGGTCGCGTTGATCGTCGAGTCCGGTGACGCCCGCGAAGTCCACCACATCGCGTTGCTGATCGGTTTCGGTGCCGCCGCGGTCAATCCGTACCTGGCCCTCGAATCGATCGAGGACCTCATCACCGAGGGTGAACTGACCGGTGTCGCACCGAGCAAGGCGATCCGCAACTACATCGAGGCGCTCGGCAAGGGCGTGCTCAAGGTGATGAGCAAGATGGGTATCTCCACCATCAGCTCATACACCGCGTCGCAGGCATTCGAGGCGGTGGGCCTGTCCTCGGCGGTGGTCAAGGAATACTTCACCCGCACCGTGTCTCGCCTCGAGGGGGTGGGCCTCGACGAACTCGCCGAAGAGGTCCGCCTCCGGCATCATCGCGCCTTCCCGGAGAACGCCACCGAACAGGTCTATCGGCGTCTTGAGGTCGGCGGCGAGTACCAGTACCGGCGTGAGGGGGAACTGCACATGTTCACCCCCGAGACGGTGTTCCTGCTGCAGCACGCCACCAAGACCGGGCGTGACGAGGTCTTCCAGGAGTACTCCGACAAGGTCGACGCACAGTCCCGCAAGGGCGGCACACTGCGCGGGCTCTTCGAGTTCGATCTCGGCGCAAAGGATCCGATTCCGCTCGACGAGGTCGAACCGGTCGAAGCGATCATGAAGCGCTTCAACACCGGCGCGATGAGCTACGGGTCGATCTCCGCCGAGGCCCACGAGACGATCGCGATCGCGATGAATCGCATTGGCGGACGGTCGAATTCCGGTGAGGGTGGCGAGGACACCGACCGCCTCTACGATCCGGAACGACGCAGCGCCGTCAAGCAGGTCGCCTCCGGCCGGTTCGGTGTCACCAGCGATTACCTGATCAACGCCACCGACATCCAGATCAAGATGGCACAGGGTGCGAAACCCGGTGAGGGTGGCCAACTTCCGGCCTACAAGGTGTACCCGTGGATCGCCAAGACGCGGCACTCCACCCCCGGGGTCGCCCTGATCTCGCCGCCGCCACATCACGACATCTACTCCATCGAGGATCTCGCCCAGCTGATCCACGACCTGAAGAACGCCAACTCCGACGCCCGGATCCACGTCAAACTGGTGTCGGCCGTCGGTGTCGGCACCGTTGCCACCGGCGTGTCCAAGGCGCACGCCGATGTGGTGCTGATCTCCGGATACGACGGCGGCACCGGCGCGTCGCCGCTGACCTCGCTCAAGCACGCCGGCACGCCGTGGGAGATCGGCCTGGCCGATGCTCAGCAGACGTTGATGCTCAACGGATTACGTGATCGCATCACGGTTCAGTGCGACGGCGCGCTGCGCACCGGACGCGACGTCATCATGGCGGCGCTGCTCGGTGCCGAGGAGTACGGATTCTCCACCGCACCGCTGATCGTCACCGGCTGCATCATGATGCGGGTCTGCCACCTCGACACCTGTCCGGTCGGTGTCGCGACGCAGAACCCCCAATTGCGTTCGCGCTTCACCGGTCAGGCCGAACACCTGGTCAACTTCTTCCGGTTCATCGCCGAGGACGTCCGCAAGTATCTCGCCCAGCTCGGCTACCGCACACTCGACGAGGCGATCGGTCAGTCGCAGCGCCTGCACACCGATTCGGCTGTGGCGCACTGGAAGAGCAAGGGTCTCGACCTGAGTCCGATCTTCCGTCGCGTCGAGGACAAGGGCCCCACCCGTCGCGTGCGCGGTCAGGATCACGGCCTCGACAAGGCGCTCGACCAGACCATGATCCAACTCGCCGAAGGCGCACTCGAGGACGCCCACCCGGTCACCCTCGAATTGCCGGTCCGCAACGTCAACCGCACCGTCGGCACGCTTCTCGGTGCGGAGGTCACCCGCCGCTACGGTGCCGAAGGACTCTCCGAGGACACCATCACCGTCAAACTGACCGGCTCGGCGGGCCAGTCGCTCGGCGCGTTCCTGCCGCCGGGCGTGACCATCAATCTCAGCGGCGACACCAACGACTACGTCGGAAAGGGACTGTGCGGCGGGAAGATCGTCGTCGCACCCGACCCCGAGGCGTGGTTCATCGCCGAGGATCAGGTGATCGCAGGCAACACCATCCTGTACGGCGCGACGTCGGGTGAGGTGTACCTGCGCGGAAAGGTCGGGGAGCGGTTCTCGGTCCGCAACTCGGGTGCGACCGCGGTCGTCGAAGGCGTCGGCGACCACGCCTGCGAGTACATGACCGGCGGACGGGTGGTCATTCTCGGCGCGACCGGACGCAACATGGCCGCCGGAATGTCGGGCGGTATCGCCTTCGTCTACGACCTCGATCCGTCGAAGGTCAACTCGGCGATGGTCGAGTTGATGCGGCCCGACCCCGACGACCTGCAGTGGTTGCACGAACACATCGCCAAACACACCGAACTGACCGGTTCGGCGATCGGCGCCTCGATGCTGGCCGACTGGCCGCGTCGATGCCTGGCCTTCACCAAGGTCATGCCGACCGATTACAAACGTGTCCTCGACGCGGCCCGCATGGCCGAAGCCGAAGGGCGCGACGTTGATTCAGCGATCATGGAGGCGGCTCGTGGCTGACCCACGCGGATTCCTGGAAATCTCGAAGAAGGAAGCGAAGTATCGGCCCGTCGCCGAACGCGTACATGACTGGGGCGACGTCTACGAACACGCCGACAATCCGCTGAAGGTGCTCGCTGAGGTGAGCGACCAGGCACGGCGCTGCATGGACTGCGGAATCCCGTTCTGCCACTCCGGAACCGCGGGCTGCCCGCTGGGCAACCTCATCCCGGAATGGAACGACCTGGTCCGTCGTGGCCGCTGGGACGCGGCCAGCGCACGCCTGCACGCCACCAACAACTTCCCCGAGTTCACCGGCATGGTGTGCCCGGCGCCGTGCGAGGCGGCCTGCGTGCTGTCCATCTCGGAGCCGACCACCGGCGGCAGTGTCACCATCAAGCGAATCGAGAAGACCATCGCCCACGAGTCCTGGGCCGAAGGCATCATCGGGCCCGAACCGCCGGCGATCAAGACCGGTAAGTCCGTGGCCGTCGTCGGTTCCGGACCCGCCGGGCTCGCCGCCGCCCAGCAGCTGACCCGCGCCGGTCACGACGTCACCGTGTACGAACGTGACGACCGGATCGGCGGCCTGCTGCGTTACGGCATCCCGGAGTACAAGCTGCAGAAGTCCGACATCGACCGACGCGTCGCCCAGATGCGCGCGGAGGGAACCGAATTCGTCACCAGCTGCGCCGTCGGGACAGACCTGAGCGTCGCCGACCTCCGCGCCCGGCACGACGCGGTGGTCCTCGCCATCGGTGCGATGGCCGCCCGCGACAACCCGGTCCCCGGTCGGGAACTCAACGGCGTGCACCTGGCGATGGAGCACCTGGTGCCCGCCAACCGCGAATGCGAGGGTGACGGACCGTCGCCGATCACCGCCAAGGGCAAGCACGTGGTGATCATCGGTGGCGGCGACACGGGAGCCGACTGCCTCGGCACGGCACACCGCCAGGGCGCGGCCTCGGTGGTGCAGTTGGATTACAACCCCGAACTGCCATCGGATCGGGACGACACCCGCTCACCTTGGCCCACCTGGCCGCTCATCATGCGCACCTCCAGTGCCCACGCCGAAGGCGGCGACCGCAAGTATCAGGTTGCGGTGCAACGCTTCCTGGGTGACGACGACGGCAACGTGACCACCATGGTCCTCGCCGAGGTCGAGGTAGTCCGCGAGGCCGACGGCCGCCGCGTCATCACCCCGGTCAGCGAGGAATTCGAAATCCCCTGTGAATTGGCGCTTTTCGCCATCGGTTTCGCCGGAGTCGAGCGAGGCCCCCTCCTCGACGACCTGCAGATCGAACCCAACCGCCGTGGTGCCCTGTCCTGCGGAAGTGACTGGCAGACCGACGCACCCGGCGTCTACGTGTGCGGAGACGCCCACCGCGGCGCATCTCTGGTCGTGTGGGCCATCGCCGAGGGACGTTCGGTGGCACGATCGGTGGACGAGTTCCTCATGGGCGCCTCGGACCTGCCGTCGCCGGTGCGGCCGGCTGCGTTGCCCCTGTCGGTGCGCTGACCGCGGAGTAGCCCAGACCTCACACCTCGGCACGCCCGGCCGCGGTGTGAGGTCATGAACACAATGAACCGTTGCCACCGGCGATGACCTCGGGCCCCGCCCGAACGCCGAGTGGCGGGGTGATGACGAGTCGTCACTTCCCATAGAGAAGCCACCACGACGGGACTAAGGTGATCACCGTGACACGCCGTACCAAGATCGTTTGCACCCTGGGCCCCGCGACCAACAGCGAGGAACGTCTCAAAGAACTCGTTGAAGCGGGAATGGACGTGGCGCGACTGAACTTCAGTCACGGCAGCCACGACGATCACCGGTTGGTCTACGACCGCGTCCGCCGCGCCAGCGACTCCGTCGAGAAGGCCGTCGGCATCCTCGCCGACCTTCAGGGCCCGAAGATCCGCCTCGGGAAGTTCGTCGACGACGGAGCCCTCAACGGCGAGGTGATGTGGGCGACCGGTGAGGAAGTACGAATCACCGTCGACGACGTCGTCGGCACCCACGACCGTGTGTCCACGACCTACAAAGAACTCGCCCTCGACGCGCAGGTCGGTGACCGACTCCTCGTCGATGACGGCAAGGTCGGACTGTCGGTCATCGCGATCGACGGCAACGACGTCGTCTGCACCGTCACCGAAGGCGGCCCCGTCAGCAACAACAAGGGCCTCAACCTGCCCGGCGTCAAAACCTCGATCCCCGCGCTCAGCGACAGAGACATCAGCGACCTCGAGTTCGCACTCACCCTCGGCGTCGACCTCGTCGCACTGTCCTTCGTCCGCGGACCCGCCGACATCGAACTCGTCCACGAGGTGATGGACCGCGTCGGCCGACGCGTCCCCGTGATCGCCAAACTGGAAAAGCCGGAAGCCGTTGACAACCTCGAAGCCATCGTCCTGGCCTTCGACGGCGTCATGGTCGCCCGCGGTGACCTCGGCGTGGAACTTCCCCTCGAACAAGTGCCACTCGTCCAGAAGCGAGCCATCCAGATGGCGCGCGAGAACGCCAAGCCGGTCATCGTCGCAACCCAGATGCTCGACTCGATGATCGAGAACTCACGCCCCACCCGCGCCGAGGCCTCCGACGTCGCCAACGCCGTACTCGACGGCGCCGACGCCGTCATGCTCTCCGGTGAAACCTCCGTCGGCAAATGGCCCATCGAAACCGTCCAGACGATGACCCGCATCTGCAAGGCCGTCGAAGGTGGATCACGGGACGTACCACCGCTCTCACACGTTCCCCGCACCAAACGCGGCATCATCTCCTACGCCGCCCGCGACATCGGAGAACGGCTCGAGGTCAAGGCCATGGTCGCCTTCACCCAATCCGGCGACACCGTCAAACGCCTCGCCCGCCTCCACTCCCGCCTACCTCTCCTGGCCTTCACCCCGACCCAGGCGGTCCGATCTCAACTAGCCCTCAGCTGGGGAACCGAAACCTTCATCGTCGACCACGTCGACACCACCGACCACATGATCGACCAGGTCGATCACCAACTGCTCCGCATCGGACGCCTCAACGTCGGTGACGTCGTCGTCATCGTCGCCGGCGCCCCACCCGGAACCGTCGGATCGACCAACATGATCCACGTCCACCGGATCGGCGAACAGGACCACTGAGTCATTGGCGCGGACTCCGTCCGCCGTGCCGCGGGCCAAAGGACCGCGTCTTCCTCCTCGTCGCTTCGCTCCTCGCCCTTCGTCGTGCAGACGCGGCGCGCCCGGTGAGCGTGGCGGGGGCGTTGCCCATTTCTAGCCATTTCTGACGTAGCCACGTCCGGTGACCTGCGGTTTTGTCGACGCGTTGGCGTCTGGGGTGCTAGAAATGGGCAAGGTCGGGGCGGCCTGGGGGCGGTGGCCTCGTCTTCACGTCCTAGGCTCTAGGTCATGACTGCGGAAGTGGCCGGTGACCTCGGCAAGCTGCTCCAACTGCTCGATGTCGACCAACGCGACGAGAACCTCTTCATCGGCCAGCACCCGGAACAGAAGACCGCGCGCACCTTCGGTGGGCAGATGCTCGGACAGGGTGTCGTCGCCGCGGCTCGTACCCTGACGCGGGGAAACCCGCCCGTGCACGCCCTGCATGCACACTTCATCCGCGGCGGTGACGTCAACCAGCCGATGGAGTATCACGTCGACCGTTTCCGCGACGGCAAGTCGTTCGCCAACCGCCAGGTGACCGCGAAGCAGAACGACGAAGAGATCTTCACAATGCTCGTCGCATTCCAGGACAACACCGCCGGTCTCGAACATGCCGTGGAGATCCCGCAGGTGCCCTACCCGGAGGAATTGCCCACTCTCGGTGACCATTTCAAAGGTTTCGAGGATCGGATCGCGACCTTTGTCGACGCACTGCACCCCATCGACATCCGCTTCGCCAACGACCCGTCATGGAAGATGCGCGAAGCCGGGGAGACCCTGCGCGACAACCGCGTCTGGATGAAGACCGACGGCCAGATGCCCGACGACCCGATCATGCACGTCGCCGCAATGTGCTACGCCTCCGACACCACCGTGCTCGACTCGATCATCACCACCCACGGACTGTCCTGGGGAATCGACCGCCTGTTCGCGGCGACCGTCAACCATTCGATGTGGTTCCACCGCGACTTCCGCTTCGACGAATGGATGCTTTACGCCACCCGCTCACCGGTGGCCACCGGGTCCCGTGGCATGGGTTCCGGACGGTTCTGGATGCGCGACGGCACGCTGGCCACTTCGGTCGTGCAGGAGGCCCTGATCAAGTACTTCCCGCCCAAGAAGTAGCCAGCCACGCCGACTCCGATGCACCTCAGGTGAGACAGTTCCACCTGGTGTTTTTACCTTTGCATTACCAAATCGGCCGAAGCCTCCAGAAACCGTGGACTGCTGACTAGTGTGATGAGCAACACTGTCAGCAGCCTTCCGGGGGGTTCACGATGTCCAAGTCCGAAATCATCACCTTTCCGCACGAGAGCGGCGTCGACGTCGCGACCTTGCCCGCGGCCTTCCAGGCCTCGATCGCACTGCACCCGACCAAGGTCGCGTTGCGCACCGTCGGCGGTATCACCGAGATCAGCTGGGCCGAATACGGCCGACGGGTCAAGGCCATCGCACGCGGTCTCGCCGCCGTGGGTGTTGCCCGCGGCGACACCGTCGGCATCATGCTCACCAACCGGCCCGAGTTTCACCTCGTCGACACCGCCGCCTTACACCTGGGAGCCATCCCGTTCTCGATCTACAACACGAGTTCACCCGACCAGATCGAGTACCTCTTCGGCAACGCCGAGAACCGCATCGTCATCACCGAGCAGGTGTTCCTGCCGGCGATCAAGGCGGCAAGCACCTCCGTGGACACCATCGTCGTGGTCGACGGTCCGGCCGGCGGTGCGATCACCCTTGACGAACTGGAGGGGTCGGGTTCAGCGGACTTCGATTTCACCGCGGCATGGCAAGCGGTGGAACCCGAGGACCTCGCCACCCTCATCTACACCTCGGGAACCACCGGCCCGCCCAAGGGTGTGGAGATCACCCATCGCAACATCGTCGCCGAACTCGCTTCTCTCGCAGAGGTTGTCGACGTCGGCTTCGACGATCGGGTGATCTCCTACCTGCCGGCCGCACACATCGCCGACAGGGTGTCCTCACACGCGGCCAACATGGCCCGCGGCATCCAGGTGACCACCGTCGCCGATCCCCGCGAGATCGCCGCGGCACTCCCCGAGGTGCGTCCCACATTCTTCTTCGGCGTCCCGCGTGTCTGGCAGAAAATCCGCGCCGGGATCGAGGCCAAGCTGGCCGAGGAGACGAGCCCGATCAAGAAGAATCTGGGCGCCTGGGCGGTCGCGCGGGGAGCGGCCGCGGCCCAGGCCCAATTGGACGGCACGTCACAGGGAGTCGTGGCCGGGCTGCAACACGGGCTCGCCGACAAGCTGGTGCTGCACAAGGTCCGCGAGGCCATCGGCATGGACCAGATCACCTTCGCCGGGTCGGGTGCGGCGGCCATCCCGGCCGAGGTGTTGCAGTTCTTCCTGGGGCTGGGTATTCCGGTGCTCGAGGTGTGGGGCATGTCGGAGACCACCGGTGTCTCCACGATGACCACCCCGGACGACATGGCGATCGGTACCGTCGGCAAGCCGGTGTCGGGTGTCGAGGTGAAACTCGCCGACGACGGGGAACTGCTCATCCGCGGTGCCGTGGTGATGCGGGGCTATCGTAAACAGCCCGACAAGACCGCCGATACCATCGACGCCGACGGTTGGCTCGCCACCGGCGACATCGCCGAGATCGACGGCGCCGGCCACGTTCGGATCGTCGACCGGAAGAAAGAACTCATCATCAACGAGGCGGGAAAGAACATGTCGCCCACCAACATCGAGAACGCGATGAAGGCGGCGTCGTCCCTGATCGGTCAGGTGGTCGCCATCGGCGACGCCAAACCGTTCGTCTCCGCGCTCGTTGTTCTCGATCCCGACGCCGCCGCTGCCCGCGCCAAGGCGCTGAACATGCCCGACGCCGACATCGCCGCGCTGTCGTCGCACCCGAAGGTGGTCGAGGAGGTGGTGACCGCCGTCCGGACCGGGAACGGAAAACTCTCCCGCGTCGAACAGGTGAAGCGACTCACCATCGTCCCCGCCGCGTGGGAGCCGGGCGGTGCCGAACTGACCCCGACGATGAAGCTGCGACGCAAGCCGATCGCCGACAAGTACGCCGAGCACATCGAGTTGCTCTACGCCACCGACTCCGATCCGAGCGTCATCGATCTGCGGTGATACCTCTCGCCCGAACGCGATGCCGACGGCGCTGACCGGCCGCTGTGCCACCCCACAGCACAGCGGCACCCCACAACACCAGGAAGAGTGACATCCCGCCGACCTGGATGCGCTGGGCGAGGCCGAGTCGGTAGTCGCCGTGGGCGTTGTCGGCGGCGAGCATCCACACCGTCGCGACGGAGATGGTCACCAGCACCGCGAGTCCCCACACGCGCAGCACCGGCCAGTTGCCCTCGCGCCACGCCGAGGTCACCGCCAGGATCATCGCGGCGAAGATCGCGAATACCGCCACCGTGCTGGTCATGGCGTGGACGTGGTGAAGCTGCGGGAGCAGACCACTGGGCTCGGACGGGCAGTTGGGGTCGACATTCGGGATGCACTCGATCGGTGAGAGCGCGTCGGTGATGGTCGCGACACCGAAGACGGCGAGGGCGACCACCCCACCGCGTCCGTAACCGCCGGTGACCGCCGGACGCGGAATCCACAGCACGGCTGCAGCGAGCAGCGCACAGATGCTGGTGATGATGTCGCCGGCGACATAGACACTGCGGTGCGGCCGGTGAGCGGCGTCGAGTTCACTGAGGAAGCTGCGCAGCGGATCCAGCGGTGTGGCCCAGAAGAATTCCAGAACCCATGAGGAGTAGCAGATGCCCGCGGCGGCGATGAGGACGCCCGCGACCGCCAGTCGTGTCCGGGACGGCATCCGGTTGATCGGCATTCGGCCAGACTAGGGGATCGGCCGGCATCACCGGCCGATCGGTGCCCCGCAGGCAGTGCTCGTGTCTGCGAGTGCCGGGTTGTCTGCGGTGCCTCAGGCCACGCGGCGATCCGCGGCCTCGACGTCGCGGAGTTGGCCCGCGGGATCGACGACCATGATGACCGGTCCCATCATGTCGGTGGCGCGTTCGATGAGCGAGTCGATCTGGGTGGGATCCGACGGATCGCAGACGACCGCCCAGACCCGATCGTGGACGCCGGCGTCGATGTAGGGGACGAGGTCGCGAGCCTGGCGTCCGGTGACCACCAGATTGCGGTGTGATCGTAGGACCTGATCGATGATGGTGTGCGCGCGCAGGGAGCCGTCGGTGACGACGAGGACGGTGTCGGTGTGTCGGCGTGTGGTGTGCATGTTCTCAGTTCACTGCGTCGTGCTGGGCCGTGGCCGTGACGACCCTGGCAGTTGGCTGCACGTCGTCACGTTCGGCCGGTTCGCCGACATTTATCACCTCCGGCGCTACGTCGGTCACGTGATCGGCACGGACGACCATCTGAATCCGACGTGCGCGGCCGATCATCGCCGCATCGAAGAGTTCTACCGACTGACCCCGCCGGGCCCCGACGAGTACGACCGTGAGTTCGTCGCCTCGCTCAACGCCGACTCCCTCGTCCGGAGTTTGTGAATACGTTCAACCTGCCTGCGCGCCTTCGTCTTCCGGTGGCCAACGGGCCGGCGGCCTCGAGGCCTTCACCGCGCAGGCCTACACCGACAGCGATGTCGAGATGGCGCGCCTGCGTGCGGCCTACGGGATGACCCACGACATGGTCGACACCGCTCCCCAGGAGCAACCGGCCCAGCCGGTGACCCCGAGGGCATGTCTCTAAGTTGCCCTTGCGGGTCTGGATCCCCGCAGCTGCCATGGGAGACAGCCCTACGTCCGGCAGTATCGGCCGGGCTCGACCTCGCCGACCTCGCCGGCTCCGATGAGCCGCTCCAGATGCATTGTGGCCGTGCGACGTTCGACGGCGTTGACCCATGGTAGGTCGACGTGTGGGCGATACACGAGCCGGTGGGCGACGATCTCGTCGAAGGTGCGGGGTTCGACGAGGAACTCCACGAGTCGCGCCTCGCGTTCGAGGATGCGAGAGCGATACGCGGCGAGCCGGGTGGCGAACTCCGCGCGTCCGGTGACCACTCCCTTGTGGTGAAACGTCCCGTACCAGCGGGCATCGATCTCGCCGACCCGGTCGATCGAGGTCAGGAAGTCGTCGACGCTCGACCCCATGTCGCCGTACATTGGGCCGAAAGACGTCAGATCGATGTCGGCGAGGTAGAGGAACCCGTCGGGTTCGATGAGCACCCCGCAGTGACCGGCGGTGTGGCCGGGAAGGTGGATGACGGTCGCGGTGTGATCGCCGAGGTCGAAGGTGTGACCGGCATCGATGCCGATCACACCGGGCCGCTCGGCCGGCAGACCGTAGTCGGTGAGCAGCGCGTTCGACATGGCCTCGAGTTCGTCGGGCTCGAGGCCGTACCCGGCGATGAGGACGTCCAGTGACCCGACGGCGGGTGCGTCGAGATCGTGGGCGTAGGTGTCAGCGTCGAAGTGACGCAACCCCGCGATGTGGTCCTCGTGGGCGTGACTGATCAAGACGGCATCCGCGCCGACCGGATCGCGATCGAGCGCCAGCGACGGGTCGATGACGAGGGTGCCCTCAGACCCCCGGACGACGACGCTGTTGCCGTAGGGCACCACGCCACCGTTGGCCGCGGTGAGAACCGTGACGGTGCCGTAGTGGTGCTCGGTGAACGGTACGTCGGTGGGCGGTGTATCGGTGGGCGGTGTCGGCACGGTTCAGCCCTGGGTTCCGATCGTGGCGACGACGCCGCCGTCGACCAGTAGGTCGGTCCCGGTGACGAACGACGAGTCCGGGCCGAGCAGAAACGCTGCCGCGGCGGCGATGTCGTCGGCGGTGCCCACACGCCCGGTTCCCGATGAGGCGATCATCGCGCGCATCGCTTCGCCGCTGGGGCCGGCGAGTTCTTCCTGACCCATGGCGGTGGCGATCACCCCGGGGGAGATGCTGTTGATCCGGGCGCCGCGCGCACCCCAGGTCCGGGCTGCGGCGCGCACTCGAATGTGGTTGGCCTGCTTGGCAATTCCGTAGGCCAGGGCCGGATTGGTGCGCACCTCACCGCCGAGGGTGGGCAGATTCAGCAGGTCGGCGACGGCGGTGGTGGCCAGAGCGGCGACCTGATCCGCCGGGAGCGGCGGGAACATGTGGCCGGCCATGCTCGCGATCACCACGCCGGTACCGCCGGACGCGATCACGCCTCCGAACGCCTCGAGCGACGCGGCGACACCGAGCAGATCGACGTGGAGGATCGCCTCCGCGGAGGCCTGCACCGGCGAGAGACCCGCGGTGTACACCACCTGTGTGACGGAACCGAGTTCGGTCGCCTGCGCGGCGAGTGCCGACACGGAATCGACGGACGACACGTCGACCGGGTGACCGCTGACGTCGAATCCCTCCGCGGCCAGGGTCGCCACGTGCGCGTCGAGTGCCTTCTCGTTGAAGTCCGACAGCAGCACGCGCCGGCCACCACCCTGTCGTCGCGCGATCGCCAGGCCCATCCCGCCGGCTCCGACAATGACGACGACATCTCGTTGCATGACAACCCTTCATCTCCACGATTCTCGATGACGAGAAATCTTCCCGGCGACGGCGACGATGTCAAGGACGCGACACCCGGCGCCGCCCACCCGTGGGGACCGGCGACGTAGTCTGTCAGGGTGCGAACCGTCGATCGAGATGCCAGGTGTCCGTGCACATCTGGGCTGACCTTCGAGGACTGTTGCGGACCGGTCCTCGCCGGGCGGCGTCGGGCGCCGACCGCCGAGGCGCTGATGCGTTCCCGATTCACCGCGTTCGCGGTGGGCGACGGCGATCACCTGATGGCGAGCTGGCATCGCTCCACCCGTCCCGCCGACGTCGATCTCGACGACACCATCGACTGGTATCGCCTCGATGTCCTCGACACCGTCGGCGGCGGGCCGTTCGACACGACCGGGCAGGTCCGATTTACCGCGTTCTACCGGGGCCCCGGCGGAAGGGCGACCATGACCGAGCACAGTCGATTCGAGCGGGTGGACGGCTCGTGGTTCTACCTCGACGGAGACCAGCTGTAGCCGCCGAGCCCCCGGTCAGCTCGGCAACAGGTCGGCCAGCGCGTCGTCGAGGGTTGGATGGGTGAATCGGAAACCGGCGTCGTCGAGAACCTGTGACCGGGCGCGGCGCCCGGTCAATCCGAGTGCGGGATCGGTGCGCAAAGCGATGGCGCCGATCTTGAGTACGGCACCCGGGGTCGGCGGTGACGGCGGACGATGGACGGCACGGCGCAGCGACGCCATCAGATCGCAGTTGCGCACCGGGTGGGGACTCGCACCGACGACGATGCCGTCGGGGATCGTGAGGTGCGGGTCGAGTCCCAGCGATCCCCGCGCCACCGCGAGCCAGTCGTCGACGTGAATCCAGCTGAACCACTGCCGGCCGGAACCCACCCGACCGCCGAGACCGAGCTTGGCCAGATCGGTCAGCCGCTTCATGGCCGGGGCCTGACCGTCGAGAACGATCGAGGTCCGCAGGATCACCAGGTGGTCGGTGTTGGCGCCGGCCACCGCGTCCTCCCATGGCTGCGCGACACCGGTCATCTGCGGAAGTCCGGCGGGCACCGGAGTGGTCTCGGTGCACCATGACTCGCCCATATCGCCCCAGATGGCCGTGGTACTGGCCTGCAGCCACCGCTGCACCGGCGTACTCCGCTGCTTGGCGGCCTCGACCAGCACGCGGGTGGCATCGACGCGAGAGTCACGCAGCGCCGCCACATTTCGTTCGGTCGGACGACAGTCGACGAGTTTGCCTGCCAGGTTCACCACGGCCATCCGGTCCGGTGCGGTCACCTGCGACGTCCAGGAGCCGAGTGTGCGTGCGTCCCACCGTTCCTGCCGGAACGGGGACGAGTTGTCGATGGTGCGGGTCAGCACCACGGGCCGGTGTCCACGGCAGACGAGATCGGCGGCGAGGTGGCGGCCGAGTGCTCCGCTTCCTCCGGCCAACACCACGGTGAGAGAGTCCGGTCCGGGTGCCACACCCGCCAGCTGTGCCAGCCGGGCAACGTCAGCGCGATCGGTCAGTTGCGGCTGGCCGGACAGCCCGGTTCGTGCAATCGGTCCGAAAGATGCTGTGGTGGAGATTGTTTCGGTGAAAATGCAGCCACCGTCGGCGGGCTCCAGCAGAAAGTCGATGACCGCCGTCCCGACCGGTTCGGGCTGGGTGAGCTGAAGATGTCGAGCCGGTTTGACGGCGGTGATCGTGAACGGTGGAGCGAGTCGGCGATGGGCCACCGCCACGAGCGGGCGCGTCGAGGTGAAGTCTCCGGTGGTGCCGAGCGTGACCGGTCCGTCGAGGGTGATGGTGCGATATCCGCTGTGCCATTCCGGAAGTCGTGTCGGGTCGGACAGGACCGACCAGACGTCGTCGGGTGAGCAGGCGAGGAACTGGGCGTACGACCGGGCACTGGGCATGACACACGGTAGGCAGACGATCCGGCCCGCGTCGCCGTCGTATATCTCACAGTGGGGTTGTCCACACGCTGACGCGTGCGTTCACAGTTCCTCGGCGAGAACCTCACTCGCGATCCGAAATGCGGTATCGGCATCCGGTACGCCGCAATAGATGGCGCTCTGCAGGATCACCTCACTGATCTCGTCGACCGACAACCCGTTGCGGCGGGCGGCCCGGAGGTGCATCGCGAGTTCCTCGTGATGGCCGCGCGCGATGAGAGCGGTCAGCGTGATCATCGATCGACTCCGACGATCGAGTCCGGGCCGGGTCCAGATGGTGCCCCAGGCATAGCGGGTGATGAACTCCTGGAACTCGCGGGTGAGGTCGGTGATCCCGGCACTCGCGCGATCCAGATGGGCGTCGCCGAGAACCTCGCAGCGCACGGTCATTCCGGACTCGTAGGGGTCGTTGTACGCCTCGGCGCCGCTCACACGATGGCACTCCTCGGAGGTGGTTGCGGGTTCGGTCCAGGGTCCGATCGACCAGGGCGTCGGTGGCCCCGAGATACTCGGCCGACGCCGCCCGGCCGGTGAGGCCCGACATCGCTTGCTGTTCGGCAAGAATGCCTTGGGCGGCAGCAAGATCGGTGGCCGACCTCCCGGGATCAAAGCGCAGGCCGGAGAACAGATCGGCGGCCGGGGATGCGGCGGCCACCGTGTGGCGCGTCAGTGTGCGCAGGGTGGCCCACTCGGCATGCCGGCCGCCGTCGGATCGCCGTCGAGACTTGCCGCGGATGCGGTGTGCAGTGTCGCTCCCAGCCCGGGGGCCTCGACGGCGACGCGGCGAAGCACGTCGGTGAGCACTGGATTGTTCTTGTGCGGAATCGTCGACGAGCCGCCACCGGAGCCCTCAGAGAACTCCCCGATCTCGGGTCGACCGGCGACGGACAGGTCGCCGCCGATCTGGACAACCGGGTTGTGTTGCTTCGTCAACTCGAGACGGTCCGGCGGAACGGGCACGCACGTCTCCTGGCCGCACTGTCGGTGGCGGCGCGCGGAAGCGGGCGGCAACTCTGAGCTGTCGAGTGGGCGCCGTTTCGCGTCGAGAGTGCGCCGCGCCGCTCGTCGCCGGCCTGCCCTCCCGATCAGGCGTTGGCGTGTCGCAGGATCCAGTCGATGAGCGTCGTCGTCTCGCGCCAGTCGGCGCGTACCACGTCGACGAGTTCGGACGTGTGGATGACCGGTTCGAAGCCATGATCGCGCGTCACGGTCAGGGTCTTGTGACGGAGGAGTTCGATGCGGGGATGGTCTTTCGGATAACCGCGGGGTGCGGTCTTGAGACGGTCGCCACCGACGTCCCAGCCGGCTTCGGCCAGTGCCGTCATAATCCGCTCCAGTTCCCGCCCCGACCGCTCGTTGTCGATCGCGGACCTCAGTGCCGACAACCTCTCGGAGCCGAGGTCGTAGACGCCACCGCCCACCCGCACACCGGGTGCGCCGATCTGCACGTAGTACCCGGTGGCCGGCGCGACCGGCACGTAGGCGCCCTGATGAGTTTTGTACGGCGACTTGTCCTTTGAGAAGCGGACATCGCGGTACGGGCGAAACATCTTGGCCTCGCCGAACTCCCCGGCGAGCGCATCGGTGAGGGCTGTCATCGGTTGCGCCACCGCGCTCCGGTACACCTCCTTGTGTGCCTCCCAGAACGCCTTGGTGTTGTCGATCTCGAGGTCGTCGTAGAAATCGAGTGCGGCCTCGGGGAACCCGTCAAATGTCATGTCGCCCTTGAGTGTGCTCGGGATGGTGGAGGTGACGCCGGTCGAAGTCCCCACACCGTACTGTCGGCCGGGACGGTGCCGCGACCCGCAAGTGGGTAGCCGTCATTCGGGGCCGCCGACGTCCATCGTGTTCATGATCGAGAACGTCACCTGGTTGGGTCGGTAGCGATCATCGGAGTACTCGAAGGGATGGCCCTGCGAGTCGTAACTCGTGCGGCGTTCCCGCAACAGTGGCGCTCCCGGATCGATCTGCAGGTTGTCGGCGTCGACGGGGTCGGCACCAACCGCGTCGATTTCGTGACGCATCGACGCAAACTGCACGCCGTGCTCGACGAGATGATCGGTGATCGATCCGGTGTCGGGATCGAAATCGAACAGGCTCGCTCCGGCATCGAGCGTGAATCGGCTGCGTTCGAGGAGCGCGGGTACTCCGTCGAGGGTGCGTAGCCGGACGACCTCCACGATGAAGTCGTCGGCGGTGATGGACAGTGCGTCGGCGATCTCGGCGGTCGTTCGCGTGCGTGCGACGGTCAACGTGTGATTGCCGGGGCGGCGTCCGGTGGCGACCGCCCACTGCGAGAAGGGGGTGAACGACGACAAGGTCTGGGTGGGCCGGTGCGGCCGACGCACGCGCGCCGGCCGTCCTCGGGACGTGTGGATGTAGCCCTCGGTCCGGAGTTTGTACAGCGCCTGACGGATCGGACCCCGGCTGACCTGCCATTGATCCATCAGGGCCGTCTCGGCGGGTAGTTCGTCGCCCGGCGCGAGTTCACCATCCGCGATCTGACTGCGAAGGGCGTCATAGACCTCCATGTACCGCGGAGACCGACCAGCGGACATCAACACCTCCCGGGCTCTGGGCGTCGAATGGACACCTTGTCGACGTGTCTACCCACCTTATCGGCCGCCGGTCGCACCGGCGGACCGTCGTGTGTGGCACGGTGCCCGGTGCCCGCCTCAGGTGCGGATGAGGTGCGCGAGATCGGCCACCGAGTCGATGACGTGATGTGCTCCGGCGGAATGGAGTCGGGCCTCGTCGTGAGCTCCGGAGGTGACCCCGACGACGATCCCGGCCCCGGCGCGCAGTCCGGTGGTCACATCCGACGAGGTGTCCCCGACGACCATCATCGCGTCGACGGCACTGGTGCGGGTGGCGATGACTGCGGCGAGCGCCATGTCCGGGTGGGGCCGTCCGCGTACCGTGTCGGTCGGGCACACGACGGCGTCGGCGATGGCGTTCCAGCCCAGATCATCGAGTATCGCGGCCTGGGTGCTCTCGGCGAATCCCGTGGTGAGAGCAATCTTCACACCCATCTCGCGGCACCGGGAGAACAGTTCCTCGGCGCCGGGCATCGGGCTGCTCTTGCCCTCGGCGACGAGGTGGGCGTAGGTCCGTTCGAACTCCTTGTTGGCGGCCTGCGCCTGTTCCTCGTTGCCCTTGGCCAGGTGGCGGAAGACGGTGATCTTGGACTGGCCCATCGTCGCGGCGACGTAGTCGAGCATCTCGGCGCGGTCGGCGTCGGTGGCCGACAGGCCGGCGTGTTCGTCGGCGGCCAGAAACGAGGTGACGACGAGTCCGTCGTCCTGCACGGTGGTGCCGGCCATGTCGAAGACGATGAGTTCGGTGGGGGTGGACATGGATTCCTCTCGGGGTAGGGGGGTGAGGGTCGGGGTGACGGGTGTCGGTCGTGAACGGATCAGGCGGGCGTCGGTTCCGGGGTACCCAGTGCCGCAGCGACGCTGGCCTCGGCGAGGCCCAGGCCGGTGGTCATCCCGATCCCGCTGGTCACGGTGACGATGTGGGTTCGGGGGAGTGGTTCCTCTCGAAGGAACTCCCGCCCGGGTGCGGTGGCGTACACGCCCTGCCAACGCTCGACGACGTCGATGTCGTTGACGTCGAACAGTTCTCGAGTCACCTCGAGGAGTGCGGCGAATCCGGCCTCCGACTGGAACCCGACGTCATCGATCTCGCGGATGTGGGTGTCACCGATCAGCAGCGTGCCGTCGGGTTGTGGCGTGTACATCTGGTGCAGATCCAACGCCGTGTGGTCGGGGTGGGCCGCATGCAGACGCCGGCCCACTGCCGAGGAGGACGGCATCGACGCAAAGCCGCTGTAGCGCAACAGTGACCAGCCGGTGAACAGAGGTGTTGAGAGTGGGAACCGCAGTGGCACTGACGCTTTCATCATGTGTAGGCGGCACCGCTGAACCTGGACGTGGTCGGCGAGGTCCGGGAAGAGCCGATCGATGTCGTGGTTGACGGTGATGAATGTGGTGCCCGCGCGCAGATCACCTCGAGACGTGTGGACCATTCCGGGTGCGAAGCCGGTGGCGGCGGTCCGCCAGAAGAAGTCCACCCCGACCGATGCGAGCCACCGGGCGATATGCGGGACGGCGGTACGTGGGTCGACCTGAAGATCTGCGGGCATGAACGCGCCGCCGACCACGTCGTTGGTCCGTGCCGGGACCCGGTAGAGAATCTCCTCGCGGGTGAGAACCTGCACGCGGGTGGGTCCGCGCTGCTCCGCGAACTCGCGGAGGACCGCGAGCTCGTCGTGGTGGCGTGCGATCACCGTCGTTCCGCGTTCGGCGGCCCAGAAACCCGCCGACCGCGCGAGCGCGAGCCAGTGCCGGCGACCGGTGTCGGCGTAGCCGCGTGCTTCACCGGATTGTGCGGTAATGCACGCGTGTCCGAAGTTGCGAACGGAAGCGCCCACGACGGTCGCGGTCTGGTCGACCACGGCAACCGGCAGTCCCCGCGCATGTGCGTGATAGGCGTGCGCGAGGCCGACGAGCCCTGCTCCGACGACGACGACGTCGTATTCACCTGCTGTTGATGACGCGACCATGGTCCCACTGTCCTGAGGTTCGAAATTGAAGTCAATACCTTCCGGAAAGAAAGGTATACAGGTGCGGTGGACCGTCGACGAATCTCACGTGAACGTCGTTTCGCCGGGGAGAATTCTCGGCGTGGGTTTGCTCCGGGAGCCGAGATGTACCGCCCGATGTCAGGCGTCGCGTCGGTGAGGGAAAGCCTGCGGTGACGTTCCGGCTCGCCCGTCCGTCATCGGGCCGAGGACGCCGACCTCGCTGTCGGCGACGAGGATGCGCGGTCCACCGGCATGACCTGAATCGGCACCCCGGTCATGTTGGCCATTCCGGCCAGTCGTTCGAGGTCCTCCGGGTCCGAGGAGATCAGGGCATTGACGTTGACGCCACCGGATCCGAGATCGGTCTCGGCCGCCGCATTGGCCTTGCGCCATCCGCCGGAACCGTTGTGGCCCCAACCGTGGGGGATGGCCGACCACGCCGGGTTTGATCTGGTCGGTCAGGGTGACGGGCAACGAGATACTGCCGTGCCGCGACGTGACGGTCACCAGCTCGCCATCGCCGATGCCGCGGTCGAGGGCGTCCTGGATGTGCATCCGGGCGCAGTGTGTTCGCCCGCCCCGAAGTAACAGGGGAGCATTGTGCTGCCAACTGTTCTCCGAGCGGATCTCACGCATTCCGATGAGACGCAACGGGAATCTTTCATCGCCGACGTCGTCGAGGCGATCGAGTTCGGCGAGGATCTCCGGAGCGTCGAGACGGACCTTCCGGTCGCGGTGGGTGATGGTGGTGCGCAGTTGGCCGGGGCTGAGCCCGTCGGCGACCACGGTGCCGTGCGGGAACTCGTCGATGAGCCGTCGATAGGTCAGACCGCCGCGGCGCAGGCCGAAGCGATCTCCCCCGATTCCCAAGCGAATCACCAGATCCGACACGCGACGCGGGGTGAGCAGACCGCCGACCGCCCGCGACACCTTGGTGCCGACATGCATCAAGGCGAGGAGGGGACTGTGTCGAGCCAACGCCGCGACCAGGTCGTTGATCACCGTCCATTCCTCCCGTGCCTCGCCCATCGGTGCGATGACCGCCTCGGTGGCCTGTTTGAACGGGGTGGTGAACAGTGCCTGGAACGGGAGCAGGAAATCGGCGCGCTCGTACATCGTGGTCGCCGGCAGGATGTAGTCGGCGTGCGCATTCGTCTCGTTGCGGTAGATGTCGAGGGACACCATCAGCTCGAGTTCGCCGAGCGCACTGCGTAGTTCGTCGCCGTTGGGGACCGACAACACGGGATTGCCCGCCGACACGAACAGCGCACGCAGTTGGCCGCGCCCCGGCGTCATGATCTCCTTGGCCATCACCGACGCCGGGGCGGTACCCAGTACCTGCGGTAGGTTGCCGATCCGGCTGCGTCGGCCCGCCCAGGTGAAACCCGGGACGTGCGCCAAGGCGCCGATCGCCAGTCGCTGCCCGGGAATCCCCAAGTCGCCGAACATACTTCCGCCGACCACATCCAGATTGCCGGCGACCAGGTTCACCATGTCGAGCAGCGCGGTCGTCAACGTTCCGGTCCGGCCCAGCGAGGTCCCGATGCGTCCGTAGACCGCGGCGCGTTCGGTGCGTACCAGTCGCCGGGCGATCTCGCGCACGGTGTCGGCATCGATGTCGGTGCGTGCGGCGGTGTCCTCGGGTGCGAAGCCCGCTGCGGTGCGCGTGAGGGCGTCGACACCACGGGCACGTGCGCGCAGTTCGTCCACGTCGACGAGTTCCTCGGTGAACATCACGTTCAGCAGTGACAGCAGGAACAGGGCGTCGGTGTCCGGGGTGATCGGCAACCAGTCGAATTCGCGCGCGGTCTCGGTGCGTCGCGGATCGATCACGAGCACATCCCCGCCGCGTTTGACGATGGCGTGCAACCCGTCGCGGATGCGAGGTGAACTCATCACGCTGCCGTGCGACACGATCGGGTTGGCGCCGATGATGATCAGGAAGTCGGTGCGGTTGATGTCGGGAATCGGTGCGGCGAGGGGGTTCCCGTAGAGAAAGTGACTCGCCACGAAACGATTGTTCACATCCTGGGAGCCCGCCGAGTACATGTGTGGAGAGCCGAGCAGACTCATCGGCGCCGCCGTCCACAGGGTGTGTCCGGTGGAGAAGGTCGCCGGATTGCCGAAGTACCACCCGATCGACGAGTTGCCGTGCGCGCGCTGTACCGCGCCGAGGCGGGTACGGATGTCGGCGAGCGCGCTGTCCCACGTCACCTGCTCGAAGTCGCCGTCGGGGGTGCGCCGCAACGGATGCAGCACCCGATCGGGATCGTTGACGATCTCGGTGAAGGCGATGCCCTTCGGGCAGGCGAAGCCGCGCGAGAGGGGATGTTGCTTGTCCGGGCGCAGTGCGACCAGCCGGCCGTCCTCGACGGTGGCGATCATGCCGCACAGTGGCTCGCAGATTCGGCAGTAGGTGGGTTGATCCGTCCGCATGCCGGGGCTCCTCGTGAGACGACGTTTCTGGCAACGAGTGTTGCACGATTTGCCGTCGGTGGTGGCCGATCGGTCAGGCGGAGGGATCTGATAGACGCCCGGAGAGCCGCTCGACACCGCGGAACAGCGCCGAATGGTCGAGCCCGCCGTCGCCGTTGGCGCGCGCCGACGCCATCAGCGACGCCACCAACGAACCAACCGGAAGCACCACACCGGCACGGCGTGCCGCCGCGGCCATGTTGCCGAGGTCCTTGTGGTGCAGATCGATTCGCCCGCCCGGTGTGAAGTCGCGGTCGAGCATCCGGGTCGCCTTGGTGTCGAGCACCGCCGACCCGGCCAGCCCTCCGCCCAGGACCCGAACCGCGGCCGCGGTGTCGACGTCCTGCGCCTCCAGAAACACCAGTGCCTCGGCGAGGGCCTCGATGTTGGCGGCCACGATGAGCTGGTTGGTGGCCTTCACCATCTGGCCGCTGCCACTCGGTCCGACATGGGCGATCGTCGCGCCAACCGCCTCCAACACCGGGGTCGCCCGGGCGAATGCGTCCTCGGTGCCGCCGACCATCACCGATAGCGTGCCCGCGATCGCGCCCTCCTCACCGCCGGATACCGGAGCGTCGAGGAAGGCGTGACCGGACATCGCGGCCTTGTCGGCCATCGCCACCGCGACGTCCGGCGCGATGCTGGAGAAGTCGATGATCACGGTGTTGGGTGCGGCGTGGGCGAGAACCCCGTCGTCGGCGGTGAGCACCTGCTCCACGTCGGCGGCGTCGGGCACCATCAGCGCGACGACGTCGACTCCGGACACGGCCTCGGCGATCGAGCCGGCCGCCGCTCCGCCGGCATCGGTGAGAGCGTGGGCGCGCGAGGGTGTCCGGTTGTGACCGATCACGGTGTGCCCGGCGCGGACCATGTTGATCGCCATCGGGCTGCCCATGATGCCCAGGCCGATGAATGCGATTGTCGCCATGGGTGATTCCTCCCTAGGGTCGGTGGTCATGCCGGGAAGTCCGATATCCAGTCGAATGGATCGGCGCGGGTGGCCCGGTACTCCAGGCTGATCCAGCCCAGATAGGACTGCGTGTCGAGGATACGCAGACACCGTGCCAGATCGAGGTTTCCGGTGCCCGGTTCGCCGCGTCCTGGTGCATCGGCGACTTGGACGTGTCCGACGCGACCGGAATTGACCGAGAGCACCTCGTCGAGGTCGTCACCGTTGACCGCGAGGTGATAGAGGTCGGCGAGCAGCATCACGTTGTCGACGCCGTGCTCCCGGCGGACCCGATCGCAGACGGCGACCGCGTCGGCGGCGTGCCGAAGGGGATAGGCCGGTATGGCGCTGAGGGGTTCGACGAGGATCGTCGCACCGATCGCGGCCGCGGCATGCGCGGCGATCGCGAGGTTCTCCGTCGCGAGCCCATCCTGTGTGGCTGCCTCGAGGCCTGCGACGCGATTGCCGTACAGGGCATTGAAACCGACTGTGCCCAGCCGTTTCCCGATATCCGTGGCCACGTCGACACTGTCGCGGAACTCGGCGGAGTGCCGCGGGGAAGACAGCAGGCCCCGGTCACCGACGGCGAGATCACCGGCGGCGAGGTTCAGATGGGTCAACCGGACGCCGGCATCCTCGACGGCTGTCACGAACGCCTCGACATCGCGATCGGCAGGCACCGTGACGTCGAACGGCCACCAGAATTCGACGGCGTCGAAGCCGGCGTCGCGGGCGTGCCGTGGCCGGTGCAGCAGTGATGCGTCGGTGAACAGAATGGAGCAGTTGACCGTCAGGCGTCGCCGGTCCACGTGGTCAACCTGCCGTCGGCGATACCGCGGGCAGGGGCCGATCCCGGTACGAAATGTCTTGTGCCTCTGCGCTATCGACAGACAGAGTGCCGGGAGTGTGCGGTGTGGACCGTGTCTTCATGTGATCAGCGTACGGAGGTGCCGACTGTCGGTGCAGCAGGCAGGCGAACCGGCCCCGACATCGCTCACCCCGGGCGGGCACCGGATCTGCCGTTGGGAGGATGGGCATTCGGGCATCCGCAGCGGATAATCATGCCCACCTGTCCTGCAGTTGTCGCGCCGCCGGACCCGATCCCGGCCGTCACCACCATCGACGAGGTGGTGGCCCTCGACGGCGTCATCGCCTGGGCCGTCCGGCCGCGAGTCGGCTCGGCTACTTCGCGGCCCTGTACAAGCGGATCACTCTCGCCGTCGGCGTCGCCGTCGAGAACGGGGGGTTCGACGACGGTCCGCGGATGGATCGTCTCGACGCCGCGTTCGCGTCCCGCTACCTCGACGCCCTCAACGGGCACTTTCACCCGCAACGGTTTCCGAAACCGAGCCGGCCGTGGCGCCAGCGCGGGGGAATGCGGGCTGGTCCGGGCACACGGACCGCACCTCCGCGATCTGGTCGCCGCAGGGGGACTCGTCGTCCGGTAGCCGGATTCCGCCGGTTGGGCCGGGTCACCTCCCGTCCCGGGTCGAGCCCGACGAGGCGAAGCCGAGGAGGTGTCGAGACCCGGTGAGATGACGCGGCGAACCGCCCACCCCCGCGGCCGACCCACAGTGGTTCCGCCCGGACGGGATGTGCGGCCGCACAGGTAGAATGGGAAGGTCCGCGTTGATCGGAGCGCGCCGGACGAGGCAGTCGGAGCTCCGGTAGCGAGAGCCATGTCCACCACTGCGCCGTACCTGCTCCTGTCCATCCGTGCCGAACCCGACGCGGCGGCCGACGAGTACGGTTCGGTGCTCCGGCTCGGCGAGCTCGCCCCGTCCGAGTTACACGGGATCAATCTGACACAACGCATGTTGGGGACAATCGACCTCGACGAATGGTCGGGGATAATCCTGGGCGGCGGCCCGTACAACGTCAGCGATCCGGCGGGGGACAAGACCCCCACCCAGCGGCGCGTCGAGAGTGAACTCGTGGATCTCCTCGGGCGCGTCGTCGACGCCGACTTCCCTTTCCTCGGTTGCTGTTACGGTGTGGGTGCACTGGGTGCGGTGATCGGCGCGACGATCGATCGCAGCCATGGTGAGCCCGTGGGGGCGACAACGGTGAGCCTGACCGCCGCCGGCCACGATGATCCGCTGTTTGCCGGCCTGCCCGACACCTTCGATGCCTACGGCGGACACAAGGAGGCGGCCTCGGCATTGCCCGAGTCCGCCGTCCACCTCGCCACCTCACCTGCGTGCCCGGTGCAGGCATTCCGGGTGGGCGCGAATGTGTATGCCACACAGTTTCATCCGGAGCTCGACGCGGACAGCCTGGCGACCCGCATCGACGTCTACCGCGACTTCGGGTACTTCGATCCGGAGTCGGCCGAGTCCTTGAAGGCCTCGGCGCGTGAGCATGATGCCCGGCATCCGGCGATGATCCTGCGCCGTTTTGTGCATCGTTACCGTCGTATGACGTCCGGGTGAGCACGATCCACGGAGAGCCGGGGACGTTGGCCTCTTCTCCGTCGGGACGTCGTGCGCGATCATAGGGTGATGACGTCATCGGTACTCGTCGCGTACGCCAGCGCGGACGGGTCGACCGCCGAAGTGGCCGAACGTCTCGGTGAGCACCTGAGCGAGTCGGCCATGTCGGTGAGCGTCGCATCGGTCGCCGATCGCCCCGACCCGTCGTCGTTTGATGTCGTGGTCGCGGGTAGCGCCATTCACAATGGTGACTTCTTACCGGAGTTCGCCGCCTTCGTCGATGAGAACGAGCAGGACCTGCGTCAACGACCGGTGTGGCTCTTCTCGCTGGGGATGGGACCGACGTTGCGCGGACCGATCGGCGCGATCTTCCGTACCAAGGTGCCACCGGCGATCGCAGCTCTGCGGGACCGGATCGACGCGGTCGAGTACCACCCGTTCGCGGGAAGTTTCGGCCGCCCACCCGAACGTCGGTTCCGAATGGTGATGTGGGCCATGGGTGCTCGTCCGGGGGATCACCGCGACTGGGATGACGTCGAGAAGTGGGCCGCCACGATCGCGGCACATCCGGTGTCGCCGACTCGGCGGTGACCCGAACTCCCTGGGCGACTCGTCGGATCAGAGGTTCGTCCGGTTTACGTCGTTTTTACTGTTCGGGAATCATCGCGAGACGAACACTGCCCTAAGGTCAGATCTGCGTACACCGTCGGTACGCCTTGAACACTGATGTGAAACCTTATCGTTCAGCGGAGGTCTGCCTTGCCACCGGAAGTCGATGATGCTTTGACGACGATGACGTCGGTCAACAATGAATTTTTCTACTGGGTCTCGATCGCGTTGATGATGTTCATCCACGCAGGATTTCTCGCCTATGAGGTCGGCGCGTCGCGCTCGAAGAACGTACTGGCCACCGCCATGAAGAACCTGCTGGCCTTCGCGACGATCGTCGCATCGTTCTTCTTCGTCGGTTGGTTCCTCTACAACGCCATGCCCAGCGGCTTCATCGAGTTCAACGACGCCGCCAAGGCCGCGTTGCCGTGGAGCGACAACATGGGCCCCAACGTGCAGGACTCGTCGAGCGGCATCTTCTGGGGAGCGTTCGCACTGTTCGCCGCCACCACCGGATCGATCATGTCCGGTGCCGTCCTCGAACGCATTCGCACCAGCGGGTTCCTGATCCTGACCGTCATGGTCGGTTCGGTCGTGTGGATCATCGGCGCGGCCTGGGGCTGGCACGGTGCGGGATGGATGCTCACCACAATGGGCTTCCACGACGTGGGTGCGGCCGGATGCGTGCACACCATCGCCGGGTTCGCCGCGCTGGGAATCCTCCTCAACCTCGGGCCACGGGTGGGCCGTTTCCGGGAGGACGGCACTGCCGTCACCATCCGGCCCCACAACCTCCCGCTCACCATGGTCGGGTTGATGCTGATCTTCGCCGGGTTCTTCGGCTTCCTGATGGGTTGCGTGATCTACGGTCCCGGTGGCTATGCGACGATCTACGGCAGTCCGACCACGTTGTCCGCCTTCGCTTTCAACACGCTGATGGGATTGGCGGGCGGAATCATCGGCGCCTATATCGCTTCCCGCGGTGAACCGTTCTGGACCATCTCCGGTGGACTGGCCGGTGTAATCGGAGTGGCCTCGGGAATGGACCTCTATCACCCGGCTCTGGCCTTCATCCTCGCGCTCGCCGCCGGTGCGCTGGTGCCCTACATCGGAAAGCTGCTGGAGCGCTTCAAGATCGACGATGTCGTCGGTGCCGTCGCGGTGCACGGTGGGATCGGTCTCTACTCGGTGGTCATGGCCGGCGTCTTCCTGGCGGGCTACCCGAATACCGATGGCAATCCGAGTATTTCGCTGTGGGGGCAGTTGGTCGGAGGTCTCGTGTTCGTGGCGATGGGGTTCATCCCGGCATATCTGGTGTCCCTCGGACTCAAGAAGGTCGGTCTGATGCGCATCCCGCCGGAGGTCGAGGAGCACGGACTGGACCTGGCCGAGGTTCCGGCAACGCCCTATCCGGAAGGCATTCCGGTGACCGCGATGCGCACGGAGACAACGGTACTGGTGATCGAGGAGGCGAACTGACATGTTCAATCCGATTGATTCCTACGACGACGCCGATGTGGTGTACACCTTCGGTGGCAACTCGGTGGGCGTCTGGGTGGTGTTCATCCTCGCGGTGGTTCTGTTCGTCGCCTTCTTCGTCAAGATGATCCGGCACGAGAACCACGCCTACAAGTCGATGATCGAGCACACCCCGATCGAGAAGGGCCCCGCCGCCGAGGGAGAACCGCCGGTCTACTAAAGCGCTGTCAACGCAGCCGAGGGCGCTGTCAACTCCGATCGGGTTGACAGCGCCCTCAACGTCGTTGACGGCGCTCAGGCGATACCGCCGACGACGAGATACTCGGCGGTGGCGGTGCCGCCGGCCGAGGTCGCGACCGCCATCACGATGGCTCCGTAGGGCTCGCGCCACTGGGAGTGGCGACGTTCGAGTTCGGCTGTCGGGATCTCGGTGGTCGCCGTGAAGTCGTGCCCGTCGCGGTGCGGCGCCACGGCCTCACCGTTGACGAATATCTGGAGCAATGCGGCGTCGGTGGTCCCGGACACCTCGATCGTGGTGACGTCACCCGAGATACGTGCGTCCGCGTGCACCGACAGGGCCGGCGTCGGGCCGCCGGTCGATGGGGCGGGCCGACGGAGCCCCGGAAGTTCTGGCGTCGACGACGGTGGCATGCGTCGGCGCGACAGCTGTTCATAGGCCCAGCCGTATGCCAACAGGGCGTTGTCGCTGTACGCCCGACCCGCGAAGGTCAGGTTGACCGGCATGTCGATGTCGGCCATCGTCCCCATCGTGACGTTCACGGTCGGGACGCCGTAGTGCCGAATCATAGTGTTGCCGGTGGATACCCACACGCCGTTGGCCATCGCCCGCGCGTGCGAGTCCGCATTGGTGTCGGCGTCGGCCGCGCCCACATCGAGCGCCGACGGAAACACCAGCGCGTCGAGACCGAGGTCATCGAGCCACTCCTCGAGGTCGATGCGACGCAACTCTTCCAGACCGCGCACACCCTCGGCGAGATCGGGGATCTCCTCGAGTGGGGTGATGCCACGGGCCGCGCGGGCCGGGTACTCGCCGATGTCGAGGTTGTAGCGGGCGTAATAGCCGACGAGTTCGTCGGGGATGGCGCCATCGGGGAGCGGGAAGATCATGTCGCAGTCCACGTCGGCCAGCCGATCGAGGGAATTGTCGCCGGTGGCCTGCAGAAAGTCGTTCCACGACCAGGTGGTCAGATCCCACATCTCCGCGTCGAAGAAGCCGCCCGGCAGAATGCCGCGGGCGTATCCGTCGCGGGCGCTCGGCCGGTCGAGTTCGTAGTTGGTCAGAGCCGGGAAGTCGACCTCGACCACGGTCGCACCGGCTTCCTCCAGATCGGCCCGCGCCCGCTCCCACAGTGCGATGACCGATGGGCGAGGCGTGATCGGCCAACCCGCCTCATCGTCGTCGCCCAGCAGGATACGTGGAACACCGAACCGCCTGCCCCGCAGCGATTCTGGATCGCGGAGGTCGGTATAGGAGGGTGGCCGCACCTCGGACGCGGCCGGCAATGCCACCCATGGTTGGGTGCGCCAGAAGTCGCCGCGGGTCTGCGGATCGTCGACCACCAGCACGTCGAGGAGCACCAGGAGGTCGTCCATGGTGCGGGTCTGGGGGACGACGACGTCCATCGTGGGGGTGAGCGGCCAGTTGCCGCGCACCGAGATGACGCCACGTGACGGGGTATAGGCGGCGAGCGCATTGTTCGACGCCGGTGAGCGCCCACTCGACCAGGTTTCCTCACCCAATCCGAATGCCGCCATGCTCGCCGCCGTCGACACCCCGGAACCGTTGGACGAACCGGACAGATACGCGGCCGCGAGAAACCTTGGGTTGTAGGGGCTTTCAGCGCGTCCGTAAACACCCCGTTGCATGCCGCCGTTGGCCATCGGGGGCATGTTGGTCAATCCGATGCAGATCGCGCCGGCACGTCGGAGTTGCTCGACGGCAAAGGCATCCGATCCGGCGAGAAGATGCTCGAATGCGGGAGAGCCGGATGCGACAGGTAGCCCGGCCACCCGGTAGCTGTCCTTGGCGGTGTAGGGAATCCCGTCGAGGGGGCCGCGGGACTCGCCGCGCGCCCGGCGCTCATCGCTCGCGCGTGCCTCGGTGAACATCTCGGGGTTGAGGACGGGTACGGCGTTCAGGGCCGGTCCGTGCCGGTCATACCGTGCGATTCGATTGAGGTACCCGGCGACGAGTTCGACACTGGTCACGGTACCGTCGGCCAGGGCCGCACCCAGTTCGGCGACTGTCGCCTCGACCAGCGGTGGTGTCGAGATGTCGCCGGCGGTCGGGATGGCCGTGCTCATCGGGTGGACCCGGCGGCCGGTTGCTGCTGGGTGATGCAGTGGATGCCACCGCCTCGGGCGAGGATCTCCCGCGCGTCGATGGTGACGACGCGGCGCCCGGGATACGCCGAGGCGAGGATCTCCGCGGCGTGCGCGTCGGCGGCCGGTTCGCCGTAGCCGCAGGCGATCACGCCGTCGTTGACCACGAGGTGATTGATGTAGCTGTAGTCGACGAAGCCATCCGCGTCGCGAATGGTCTCCGGTGCCGGCAGGTCGACGATGGTCCACGGGCGTCCGGCGGCGTCGGTCGTGCCCGCCAGGAACTCACGCAGATCGAGCATCACCTGATGGTCGGGATGCTCGGGGTTGTTCTGCTGGTGCAGAAGCAGCGTGCCGGGGGAGGCGATGGTGGCGACCATGTCGATGTGCCCGCGGGTACCGAACCGTTCGTAGTCGCGGGTCAGTCCCCGCGGCAGCCAGATGACCTTTTGCGCCCCGATGGTGCGTTCGAGTTCGGCCGCGATCGTTTCTTTTGTGGCATAAGGGTTTCGGTGCGGATCGAGCTGTACGGTCTCGGTGACGAGTACGGTGCCCTCACCGTCGACGTGAATGGCGCCGCCCTCCTGGACGAGCATCGAACTGATCACCGGTACGCCTGCTCTTGCGGCCACGAACCGACCGATCCCACGGTCGTTGTCCCACTGCGCCCAGTCCTGCGCGCCCCAGCCGTTGAAGGTCCAGTCCACGGCGGCGAGGTGGCCGGTGGTGTCGTCGATGACGAATGTCGGGCCGATGTCGCGCATCCAGGCATCGTCGAGAGGGGCTTCGATGATCTCGACGGTGTCGGCGAGCATCGCGCGGGCGCGGGTCATCTCGGTGGGGTCGACGACCACGCTCACCGGCTCGAAATCGACAACGGTGTTGGCCACGAGACTCCAAGCCGCATAGGCGGTCTCGGCCTCGGATGCGCTCTCGGTCAGGGTGGTATTGGTTCTGGGGAACGCCATCCACACGCGCTCGTGCCGAGCTGTCTCGGCGGGCATGATCCACGACATCGGTGAAGCCTCTCATTATTGATCGACTGGTCAATAACAATCAGAGTAGGTCTCCGGAGGGGTGGCGTCAAGAGAAACCGGGAAATTATTGGCCAATCGATCAATAGTTGTTGACTCGGCGACCTCGTGCGTCGATGATCGCTGCATGGGACAGGTATCAGGTGATGTGCGTCCTCGGGCCGCGCGCAAGTCGCCGGCCGAACGTGCGGCCGAGATACGCGCGGCTGCAAGCGATCTGGCGAGGGAATCGGGTCTGTCCGCGCTGACGCTGCGGGCGGTGGCGGCGCGAGTCGGCGTCGCACCGGCTCTCGTCGCGCATTACGAGCCGAGCATGGACGAGCTCGTGGCGGCCACCTTCACGACGATCACCACCGCCGAGGTCGACGAGATCGTGGAGATCATCGAGGATGGCCCGACCGCCACCGAGAAGCTGCGGCTGCTCATCGCAACGTTGCTGGAACCCTCGCGTGACGAGGTCACCGCGGTCTGGGCCGACGCCTTCAGTCTCGGGCGGATCAACGAGGCATTGGCGGCGGCGGTGCGCGCGGTGATGGACTCCTGGCAGGCGCTGGTGGTGGGCATCATCGATGACGGAACCGCCGCCGGTGAGTTCACCACCGACGAACCCGGAGACGTCGCGTGGCAGTTCCTCGGAATGATCGACGGCGTCAACGCGCACGCCCTCGTGCACTATGTCGGCGCACCCGACCGGGGCAGACTGGTTCGTCGTGCCATGGAACATGAGCTAGGACTGAGACTCGGCGCTCTGGGCGGCGACGAACCGGCGCACCCCACCGACATCGCGTGACGCGGCACGGATCCGCACCCGCCCGGTGGATAATCGTCGGTGTGGCGGCCTTGGTACGCGCAACGTCGGTATCTGGGGCGTCACGCACCTGAGGAGGTCGATGATGACCCGACGGCGATATCGGGATCGGGAGCAGGCCGGGCGTGTGCTCGCCGATCACTGTGGCGCACTTCGTGATCGATCGGCCGTGGTCCTGGCGCTACCGCGTGGTGGGGTTCCGGTGGCCGTGCCGGTGGCGAAGTATCTTCATGCTCCGCTGGATGTGTACATCGTGCGGAAGCTCGGGGTGCCCGGTCAGCCGGAACTGGCCGCGGGCGCGATCAGCGGTGATGGGGTGGTGGTCACCAACGACGACGTCATCCGGGCCACCGGCACATCGTCGGAGGATCTGCAGCGCGTCATCGACACCGAACGTGCCGAACTGCAACGGCGTGTCGTCGCCTACCGCGGCAGCCGGCCCGCCGTCGACGTTCGCGGGAAGACCGTGGTAGTGGTCGACGACGGGGTCGCCACCGGAGCGACGGCGCGGGCGGCCGTCGGCGCGCTACGACGATCCGGCGCAGCGGATGTGGTGATCGCAGTGCCCGTGGCCCCACCCGACGCGGTGGCCGGCCTCGCCGAGGTGGCCGAGGTCATCTGCCCGCTGCTGCCGCGGGACTTCCACGGCGTAGGGGGCGCCTACGACCATTTCGAGCAGCTCACCGACCAACAGGTCTGCGCGTCCTTGGCTCAGGCCGTGCAGGCTGAGTGACCGCCCGAGGTGTGGGACTCCGATGACTCACCGGGCGCTCACGAGATTCCGCGGAGATCGATAACGTGGTCGGCAACCTCGTCGTCACAGAGCGCGACGATGTGCTCGGCGTACTTCTCGGCAATGGGCTTGCGCCGCAACTTCATTGTCGGAGTCAGTTCGTCGCTGCCGGGGTCGAGGCCACCAGTGCGGAGATGTAGGGTTTGCCGTCACCGATGGCCACGACCTGTCCGATGAGTGACGACGCCGCTTTCATCGCGTTCTCGACGTTGGTGGGCGACATGTTCTTTCCGGACTCGTCGATGATGAGATCCTTCTTGCGGTCGACGATGGTCAGGAACCCGTCGTCGTCGAGTGTGCCGATGTCGCCGGTGGCCACCCAGCCGTCGGGATCGATCGTCTCGGCGGTCTTCTCGGGGTGATGCCGGTATGCCGGAAATGGTCATCGAATCGTAAAGAATGCAGGTGGATAGTGATTTTGCGAAGAAGGAGATAAGGCGCCGGTGGCCGGATGCGGGTGTGAGGAAACCGAGGATTTCCCGGGCACTGTGGCGAGCGGGCGTGGCCGGGTAGGCTAAGTGGAGTCCACACCTCCGGTAGCTGCGGCGGATGGCCGGCAATCGACGGAATCCGACATGGCACCGAGCCACCTCGACGCAAGCGAGTCGTGAATGTCCTCTCCCACATCGCCGCAGAACCCAGCACCTGAGAACTCGCCATACCAGAACTCCGTGCCCCCGGCCGAACCCGACCCCCGGCGCTGGAAAGCGTTGGTCTTCATCTGCATCGCGCAGTTGATGGTCGTGCTCGACGGCACCGTCGTCCAGATCGCGTTGCCCGATGCCAAGGTCGATCTCGGTATCAGCACGGCCAATCAACAGTGGGTGATCACCGCCTACGCCCTGGCATTCGGAGGTTTGTTGCTCTTCGGTGGTCGCATCGCCGATCTGTGGGGGCGCCGCCGGGCGCTGATGGTCGGCCTGGTCGGATTCGCCGCCGCCTCCGCACTCGGAGGGGCCGCGGTGAACGAGGCCATGCTGTTCGGTGCGCGGGCGTTGCAGGGCGCGTTCGGCGCGCTGCTGGCCCCCGCTGCACTGTCGTTGCTGACGGTGATGTTCACGTCGCCGAAGGAGCGGGCGCGAGCGTTCGGCATTTTCGGCGCCATCGCCGGCGGCGGCGCCGCCATCGGGCTGTTGCTTGGTGGGCTGCTGACCCAGGTCTTCGATTGGCGCTGGACCATGTACATCAACGTGGTGTTCGCCGCGATCGCGCTGTTCGGTGCCATCGTGGAAATCAAGGAACCGGCCCGTGCCCACGACCACGCCCCGGGACTCGACATTCTCGGTGTGATTCTCGGCGGAACCGGTCTCGCACTGGTGGTGTACGGATTCAGCCGAGCCGCCGAAGAGGGCTGGGGCGACACCGGCACGATCATCTGCCTGGTCGCGGCCGTCGTCCTGCTGGTGGCCTTTGTGGCCTGGCAGGCACGCAGTCCGCATCCGCTCCTGCCGTTGCGGGTTGTCGCCGACCGCGCCCGCGGTGGCGCCTACCTCAGCGTTGGACTGGCGACGATCGCGATGTTCGGCTCATTCCTGTTTCTCACGCTCTATATGCAAGTGGTGCAACACTATTCACCACTGAGCGCGGGCGTGGCCTTCCTCCCGATGGTATTCGGGATGCTGCTGGGCTCCACCCAGATCGCGGCCCGCCTGATCACCCGGGTACCCCCACGATTCCTCATCGTCCCCGGTGCCCTCCTCGCCTCCTGCGGCATGCTGCTGCTCAGTCAGATCTCGGCCGACTCGACGCGCTACTGGTCCGTGGTGTTCCCGGCGTTGCTGGTCCTCGGCATGGGGATGGGCACGGTCTTCATGACGTCGATCAACCTCGCCACCTACGGCGTCGAACCGCGTGATGCGGGCGTCGCTTCGGCGATGGTCAACACCTCGCAGCAGGTCGGCGGCGCGATCGGCACCGCACTGTTGAACACCATTGCCGCCACCGCCGCCGCCTCCTACGTGACCGGCCACTTGTCGTCGGTTCACGGTCCCGCGGACATGGCGACCGTGCAAGCCCAGGCACTGGCCCACGGGCAGAGCACCGGCTTCTATGTGGCCGCAGCGATCCTGGCGTCCGTCGCGGTGGTGGCAGGAGTGCTCATCAACGTGCGGCGTCCGATCGGGGAGGCACACGGTCCTGCAGCTGAGGTTGTCCTCGACGGTGCCACGGGTGTGTAGTGCACTGTGGGTGTCGTCCGTCGGGGGTGCCGGATGACGAGACGTGACGAGGCGAGTCCTATCCGGGGTGGACTGAGGGCTGGGGAAGTCGCGCTTGCGTTGAGCGTGGAGATTCGAACGGGAATCACTTCCCTTCCCCGCCGGAAGACGGATGACCGTCCGGGGCGGAACACGACGCACTGCGCACTCGATGAGTGTGCGGAACCGACGAGTGTGCTTGTCGGCAACCAATTCATCACCGGCGAGGGTTCCGTAGTATACGGCTGATCCGCTGTTCGGAGTACGACCTCGCGGGTGAGTGCAGTGTCCCAGGGCGGTCCGGAGGCTATGTCGGCCAACCGGTTTGACGCTTGGTGAGTCGGTCGTGACCGGTGCTGAATCGTCAGCAGCGGTGGATTCGCGCCGACGACGCCGATCTCGCACGGAGCGCATCGATCGTGAGAATTACACGGCGAGAGTCACATCCGTCATTCGGGTTCAACCGCGCCGTGCAGATGACGTGGGACCCGCGACCACCGGCGGCGGATCGTCATCACCGGTGTCGTGTCCATCGTGTCCACGGTCGCCTCGATGATGGCCGGCCGCGGCTTCCCGCTCCGCGGACCCCGTCCACAACCGCAAGGGAGGTGCTCAGGGGGCCCACAGGCAGGTGCCGGCCGCCAAGACGTATGAGCCGTAGGCGCCTGCCGTGAGTGTCGTGGACAGCGCCGCGTAGATACCGATCATCGTGGTGGCGGTGACGCCGCGCCAGGTGAGGCGCGGCGTCACCGCGACCAGCTGCTCGACCCGGTTGGGTCCGGCTACGTGGAGAGCGCCGATGAGTTCTTGGCCGCGTTGCTGGTCGTCGAGTTTGAGTAGTGCACTTGCCAGCGCGGGTGTGCTCACGGCGCGGCGTGCGGCGTTGTCGGCGGCGATCTCGAGATAGTGGGGGATCGCCGAGAGGGCGGCGTCGACCAGAGGTACCCAACGCACGGGTGCGCTGAGTGCGGTCGCCACTGCCATGATCCCGTGATGACGTTGCCGGAGATGGGCCCGCTCATGAGCGAGGACCGCGTGCAACTCATCCCGGTCGAGTAGTCCCAGCGCCGCATCGCTGATGAAGATGCCGCCATCGCGGTGGGCGAGAGCGAACACCGTCGCTTCGGTGCGGTCGAGTAGGCGTACCGATGCGTTCGCGACATACCGGTGGTGCGACGACGCCCGAAGCGCAGCAGCGGTGACGCGTGCGCGGCGTCGTGCCCGGTAGGCGTGGCGCGCGGTGACGTAGAGCCCGGCGGCCCCGGCGAGGAGAGGGAGGATGAGCAGGACGACGGTGGGCAAGCCGGTATGAATCGTCGGCCCGTCGAACGGGCTCGCGTGTGCCAGGCAACGCCGGCACACGTTGGTGGCGCCCGCGGACAACACTCGCGGACCGGAGAGAACCCAGGCGAACACGGGCCCGATAGCCAGCGCGGCCGCGATCCAGGACGCGATGATCCCGATGAGGGCCACCGCCGCGGCCAGCGGTGTGCGGGCCAGGGCCGGCGCCGCCCATCGGAGTGCACGAGGACCCAGCATCGACCACGCGATGATCAGCGGGGCGACAGTGCAGATCAGGGCGAGTGTCATCGCGCGTCCGGCCTGTCTTCCGAGTGGTCGGCCAGGTATCGGCGTAAGACGTCGACGTCATCGGGCGACAGGGTCTCGACGAAGTGAAGCATCGACGACTCCCGGTTGGTTCCGGGCGCGTTGAGCGCATGCTGCATCAGCTGGGCCGCGTGCTGCTCCCGATCGTGGACTGCCTTGAATCGCACGCCCCGTCGTCGGCGTATCGGGGTCACCATCCGTTTGCGCTCCAGATTCCGCAGGACCGTGGCAATGGTGGTGTAGGCCGGAGATCCGGGCGAGAGGTCGATGATCTCGCGGATGGTGAGCGCGCCGTTCTCCCACACGATGTCCATGACCTGTTGTTCGAGAGTGCCGAGGCGGACCGGCTCGGCGGACGGCGATGGAGGATGGCGCTCACTCATCGACGTTCATCGCCACTGTCGGTCGACCTGCCCATGGCCCCGAGTATGCCGTAGAGTCGACTATCCCGCATAGTCGATGGCTCGCTGTTGTGTGGGGACACGACGTGCGTGCCGGTCACCTCTGCGCACGGACGCCGTCGATCACGTCGACGTAGGGCTGCAACTCAAAGCCCCCGAGCAGTGGTGTGCCGTTGATCCAGAACGCCGGTACCGGGGGGATGAAGAGGCTTTTGGCCAAGGCCAGGTCGGACTCGATCTGCGCGTCGAATCGGGAGCCGGTCGTGTCGCGGGCGAAGCGTTCGAGATCCCGGACCCCGGCCCGCTGAGCGAGTGTCGTCAACGATTCAGGGGTGAGATCAGCTCGTCCCTGCTGCGGAGCGGCTTCCATGAGTTCCGGTGCCGGGATAAGCAGACACCGGTACTTAACACATGTAAAGTTGGCGCTGTGGCGAACGTACCGGGCACGACCGAACTATCCGATGGCTGGCGATTCATCGGTGCCGACGAGATCGATGTGTCCGGTCGGATGTTGTCGCAAAGCGCTGTCGCGGCAGGTGTACTCGTGCCGCGAATGCCGGCCACCAGCCTCAAAGCGCGACGAGATGCCGGGCTCTATGCGGACGACCCCTACGTCGGGGATCATCTGACGCGAATCGATCAGGAACTGTGGAAGCGGGACTGGTATAGCCCGGACCTTCTATTCGAAAGCAACGCCCCCGACCGGGTCCGTCCGGAACCCGACACAGCGAACCGGCAATTCCGCATCATTCTGTCGAACACCTCTGATCACCTGGCATTCTTCACCCGGATACAGATGTGTCGACCGGACACCGCTGCGGAAATCCTGCCGAGTCACCACAGCGATAACTTCGTCACTGTGTATCCGCACGAACCACTCGAGGTCACCGCGCACTTCGAGCGGCAGGTGCTGCCGGCGGGTGACCCGACACTGGCGGTGACGCAGGTCAACGGCGTTCGGGCCGGAGCCCCAGACAGCCATACCGCTGCGATCGCTCCCTGATGGTCGAGGTGAAGAAGTCCGCGGATGCCGGGCCTGCGCTGCTCGTCATCACCCTGATCGTGATGGTTACCGCGGGTGGTATCGGCATGGTGTCGGGACTGGGCCGCGCATCGGTGCTGGCCGCCATGGTCGGTTTGTTCTGCCTGTTGCCCGCATTCGTGGGCGCGTTGCGCCCTGACCTCAGACGAATGGCATGGCTGGGCCCGTGTGCGCTCGTATCGGCAACCGTGCCACGCTTCTTGGCGTCGTGGCACTACGCGGCGGGGGTGGCCGGGCTGGTGGCCGTTCTGTTCGTCATCTCCCTCCTTCCGGCCGCCGGTACGCGTTTTCGCGTTGCTGCGATAGGCATGTCCTTCATCGCCATCGGTGGTTACGGCGTCGCGCTTCCCGTTGGCACCCCCGACCTCGATGTGGTGTGGGCGGTTGCGCTGGGCATTGTTGTCGCGCTGACGATTCGGATCATCGTCGGAATCGCCGATCCGAGCGGACGCACACGCGAACAGATCGTTGCGCCGTTGCGGCCGGGCGGCATCGACACCGTCGAGGTGATCGGGACCTGGGTGAGCGATCGCCCGTCGGTGTGGACCACCGAGGTGTTGGCGCGGTCCTTTGGCTACCGCCGCGTCGTCGCAATGGTCACTCATCTTGCGCACACTGCGCCGGGAGCGGCGAACTGCGCAGTGGACCGCCGATTGTCGGTACTCGGCCTACAGGCGAGCGCCGTCGCCGACATCGTGACTGCTCGGAAGACGACGGATGCCGTCCCGGTGGATCTCGACCTCGACTCGGACGGGATTGCCGCAGTGCCAGAGCAGATGTCGACGCTCCTGGCGCAAGCTCGCACACACCTGATCGCCATCCAGAACTGTGCGTTCCAACGTGACGCTACCCGGGTGGAAGGCTTCGGCGACCTACGCCGCACCCTCATCGGTGGCCGTCTGGCCTCGGTATTGCGGCCGAGCCCAGGGGTGCTTGCGGAGGCGCTGACAAAATCAGTTGGCATCATCGTGGCCGCGGCCACCGGACTGCAACTGGCTCAGCCCGCCTTCGCAAACACCTATCTCAATGCGGTGGTCTCGATGATGCAGCCGACCTGGGCGGCCACTGTCGAGCGTGTGGCGTACCGTCTTCTCGGTTGCATCGTTGCCGTTGTCCTTGTGGTCGCGACCGCGCTCCTGCTTCCGCCGCCGGCGATGTATCTTGTTGCGCTGGTTGGTCTGTTCGCACTCACCTGGTTCATCAGCAGCCATCCCATAGTGTCCAACGCCGGTGGCGTCGCGATGAGCGTCGCGCTGACCACGACAGGCAGACACACCGAGCCACTCGACACGCTTGCACAGTTGGCTGTCATGCTCGGTGTCGCGTCGGCCATCGTCATCGTCGTCAGCGTGCCCGCGGTGATCGCCATGCGCCGTAGGACGCCCGCGAGCGAGGCCGCACGCGCGGTCGGTGCGTTGGTCGAGGCGCTCGCCGATATCGAGGACGCGACTCCGCGGACTCGCCTTCGAGCCTTTGTGGGCGCATCCGTCGCGAGTCGGCGGCTGCGCAACGAAGCCTACGGAATGACGTCCCACGACCGCGATGCACTTCTCGATCTTGCCGGCCTCATCGATGCGGTGGTGCTGCTCATGCTGGTCGGTCCGGTCGCGATGTCAACACCGCCTATCAAAACGGCAGCGTTGCGAGATCTGCTGATACCTGACTCGGCCGGCGCTCTCGGCTCGGACAAAGAACTGGTACCCGGTGCCGCCGACGAATCCGGCGAACTCGGGGCAGTCGTCGAGATATGTGTCCGTCAGATCGTGACGACCGTGACGTCGCTGGCTCCTGCCGAGGCGCCCGGCGACGGTTCGAGCTCCGAGAGTCGATGGGAAAGGCCGACAAATGGTTCGACGCTCTGACGGAGCGCTACTGGTGAATGCCCTGGTGATGATCGCCATCATCACGATCCTCGCGACACGTGCGTACCTGGCGGCCACCGGGTTTCCACAGATCGGCGGTAAGACGCTCCACATTGCGCATGCATTGTGGGGAGGTGCGGCCATGGTGTTTGCAGTGTTGCTGTTGTTGTGGTTCGGCGGACGGCGTGCGCGGACCATCGCCGTAGTGCTCGGTGGCATCGGTCTCGGGCTGTTCCTCGACGAGGTCGGGAAGTTCGTGACGAAGACCAACGACTACTTCTTCGCGCCGGCGGTATCGATCATGTATGTCGTCCTGGTCGTTCTTCTGCTCATCAGTCGTGCGATTCAAGACCTTGGCCGACACAACGCTGGTGATGACCTCACCGAGGCCTATTTTCGGATCGGCGAGGCGGTCAGTGTGGGTGTGTCCGACCGTGAGAGGCAGGAGATCGACGTCTTGCTCGCCTCGGCGCGATCGGAGGGCGTCAGCGCAGAGGTCACCGCGCATGCCTCGGCGGCCCTCGCCGATGTGGCACCACGAACGCCGGGTGCAGGGGAGCGGTTGGTAGCCAAGGCCTTGGTCGGTCAGCACAACTTCGTCGTCGGGGCTCGGGTGACGGCGATCATCGCTGCGCTCTTGACGATCTTCAGTCTCGCGGGGCTGGTGTCGGCAGCTTTGACGATCTCCGACGACACCGCTCGTGGCACCGGGGTCGCTGTTACCTCAATCGGTCAGTTCTGCGGTTCGGCACTCGCTTTCGGCCTGTGTGTCGCTGCCCTTGTCACCCACGTCCTGCGCCGTGGCCGGCTGTGGCCACTGCGGATGCTGAGGGCTGCTGCACTGACCACCATGCTCCTCACCGAGGTATTCGACTTCGTCGACGAGCAATTCGGGGCGCTCATCAACGTGGGGGTCGGATTGGTTGCTCTCGCTGTGTTCAGTTCCCGGCTGTGGCAGCTCAGGAGGGCACAGCTCGTCGACGCGGGGTGACCGAGGCGGCGTGCTAGACATGACTGGTGTCTACTTGGGGTGTTCGGTGACCCAGCGGTTCTCGGCAGCTGAGCGTCGAGCGCAGATCGTCGCGACAACTCGTGCGATGATCGCCGATGAGGGTGCACGGAGCGTGACGCTGCGTGCGGTGGCGCGTCGCTGCGGGATGACAGCACCGGGCATCAAGCACCACTTCTCCACGATGACCGATCTGTACCGCGAGGTCATCGATCAGTTCAATGACGAACAGAACGCGATCGTCGAGCAGATCGCCACCGCTGCAGGCGATGACATCACGCTGATCGGTCTCGCCGATGCCTTGGCCGCGTACTACTCCGAGCACTCTGATGAGACCCGGAACTTCGATCTGCTCGAGGCTGAGGCGATGGCTCCGGACCACCCGGCGCACGGTCTGTATCCGGTGCCTGCTATCCGTCCGCTTGCGGTGACCCGATACTTGGCGGAGCGTGACTACGAGGCCCCCGAGATAGTCGTGATGATCCTGAGCCTCGCCGTGGACGGCCTGCGGTTCCGCTGGCTTCAGAAGCGCGACGGAGTCGACATCTGGGCCGACTGGCTCGAGGTCCGCGACGAACTGTTCTCCTGTTTCGCAAAAAAGCCGTCGGCACCTCCGGATCCGCCGTTGATGACACCGCGCCGGTGAGATTGGCGTCTCCACCTCGGTGGATCTGACGCTGACCGCAGAAACCCGCGGAACCGGGGTTTCGTAGTGCCCTCGGTGAGACTCGAACTCACACTGGACGGGTTTTGAATCCGTTGCCTCTGCCAATTGGGCTACGAGGGCGTGCTGCCTGTTGGGGGCTGCAGCAGTCAAGTCTAGATGATCAGCCGGAGACGGTGACAGCCGGTACGCTTCGGTGCATCGCCCGTCGAGTGCGGGGGGTGCGACCTGGTGTTTTCAGGTTCCGAACTCAATGCGGAGGAGGGGATGGTGACGGTGGTTGACAGTGCGTCGGTGACGCCGGCCGGACAGCAGACAACACATAAGGTGCTTGTCGCAGAAGATGACTCTCTGATCCGGATGGACCTCATCGAGATGCTGCGCGAGGAGGGGTACGACGTCGTCGGCGAGGCCCCCAATGGGCAGGCGGCGGTCGATCTGACGGAGAAGCTGTCCCCGGACCTGGTGATCATGGACATCAAGATGCCGGTGCGCGACGGGATCGATGCGGCCGCCGAGATCGCGAGCAAACGCCTGGCGCCGGTGGTGATGCTGACCGCGTTCAGTCAGCGTGACTTCATCGAGAAGGCCCGCGAGGCCGGGGCGATGGCCTATCTGGTCAAGCCCTTCACCAAAGCCGATCTGGTGCCGGCGATCGAGGTGGCGGTCAGTCGCTACCAGGAGCTGCGGGAGCTGGAGAAGGAAGTCGCGTCGATGGCCGACCGGCTGGAGACCCGCAAACTGGTCGAACGGGCCAAGGGGCTGCTGATGGAAAAGCAGTCGCTCTCGGAACCCGAGGCGTTCAAGTGGATTCAGCGGGCCGCGATGGATCGTCGTACCACGATGAAGGCTGTCGCGCAGGTCGTGGTGGAGACTCTGGGTCCGCAGGAGTAGGACGACACCACTCGTAAATTCTGGGAAAACGTGCAGCGCGTTGTCGTGGGAGTTTGCCGTCAAAGCATCGCACGTACGCATTTGTGGGTCTATGTTTTCCCAAGGTCTGCTCAGTAGATCTCTCGACCGTGGGGTCGGGCTGGCTCTCGGAGAGAGGTAGTAACAATGCACCGTCGCGTGACGACAGTTGCACTGGCGACGACGCTGGCAGCTGTGCTCGCCGTCTCGGCATGTAGTAGCAAATCCACCGACTCAGGGTCCGAATCCAGCGGGGCCGCAGGCTCCGGGCTGACGATCTCGCCTGTCGCCCAGAT
Source organism: Gordonia sp. NPDC003950 (assembly GCF_053605205.1). NCBI lineage: Bacteria > Bacillati > Actinomycetota > Actinomycetes > Mycobacteriales > Gordoniaceae > Gordonia > Gordonia sp. NPDC003950. The sequence goes on from NZ_JBSGIT010000003.1 coordinate 261,164, forward strand.
CAATACGCAGGGCCAGGAACAGCCATCCGTCGAAGAGGCCAACGCGCTCAATCCCGCCGAGCCCGGTGGCCAGACCTGCGAACCCGCGACTATCGCCATGGCGGGAGCTCTCACAGGTGCCGACGCCGCCCTGGGCATCAACATCAAGTACGGTGCCCAGCTCGCGGTCGACCAGCACAACAAGGCCAACCCGAACTGCCAGATCACGTTGAAGACCTTTGATACGGAAGGTGATCCGCAGAAGGCGACGCAGGTCGCCCCGCAGATCACCAACGATGACTCGATTATCGGCCTCATCGGTCCAGCTTTCTCCGGTGAGACCAAGGCGACAGGCGGAATCTTCAACCAGGCCGGACTGGTGTCGGTGACGGCGTCGGCCACCAACCCGAGCCTCACCAACAACGGTTGGAAGACCTTCTTCCGAGGCCTGGCCAATGACGATGTGCAGGGACCCGCGGTCGCGAACTACCTGACCGGCGATCTCGGAAAGCAGAAGGTCTGCGTGATCAAGGACGACACCGACTACGGTGCCGGACTCGAGGCCGCCGTCACCAAGGCTCTCGGCTCCAAGGCCGACGCAAGTTGCTCGGGTGACGTCAAGAAGGGTGAACGTGACTTCTCGGCTGTGATCTCGAAGGTCACTGCGGCGCAACCGGATGCGGTGTTCTACGCCGGTTACTACGCCGAGGCTGCGCCGCTCGCGCAACAGTTGAAGACCGCAGCGCCGGACGTGACCTTTGTGTCGGGTGACGGGGCGAATGATCCTCAGTTCACCGCGCAGGCCGGCGACGCCGCCAAGGGTGCGTACCTGTCGTGCCCGTGTGGTCCGGCTCCGTCGCAGTTCGCCCAGGAATACCAGTCGGCGTTCAACCAGGCCCCGGGCGTGTACTCGGTCGAGGCCTACGACATCGCAGCGATCATGATGAAGGGCATCGAAGAGGGCAACAACACCCGCCCGAAGCTCCTTCAGTACATCGGGCAGTACCGCGGAGCCGGTCTCGCGCGCCAGTACTCCTGGCAGGACAACGGCGAGCTCTCGACGTCACTGATCTGGATGTACGAGGTCAAGTAGCACTCCACCGCACGCACTCGGTGCGTCCGCGTCGCCGGCCGGCGTCCGGACGCACCGAGTGCTGTGACTCTGGGCAAAGGAGATGAATGACCACCACATATCTGGTGGCCGAGACGACAACGACGGTCGCATCGACCATCGGCTTCGATGTGCACTCACTGATCGACAGTTTCTGGGTGCTGACCATCGAGGGGCTGACCTATGGTTCGATCTATGCCTTGGTGGCCGTCGGTTACACCCTCGTCTATGGCGTACTGCGGCTGATCAACTTCGCGCACTCCGAGGTGTTCATGCTCGGGATGTTCGGTACCTACATCGGCCTCCTGATACTGGGGTTCAGTCCATCCGGCGACACCTATGCCGAGGGCACCGTGATGACGGTGATCTATCTGGTGCTGGCAGGGCTCTGCGGCATGGTCGTATCCGGCGGTGCCGCAGTGGGCTTGGAGTTCGTTGCGTACCGTCCGCTGCGGCGTCGCAATGCGAAACCGCTGGCGTTTCTCATCACGGCGATCGGCATGTCGTTCGTGCTGCAGGAGTTCGTGCACTATGTCCTGCCCAAGGCGCCGGTCGACCCACCGCTCGGCGGGTCATCGGCTCAGCCAACCATTCGACTGGTCGAACCGGTCAAGGAGTTCACCATCTTCGGTGCTCCGGTCACCAACCTGACCATGGTCATCATCTTGTCGGCGATCGTGCTGGCACTCGGCACGGACTTCATGATCAATCGAACTCGGCTCGGTCGTGGAATCCGTTCGGTCGCACAGGATCCCGACGCGGCCCTGCTCATGGGGGTTTCTCGTGAGCGGATCATCGTCGTCACCTTCCTGATCGGTGGTCTCCTGGCCGGTGCCGCGGCGTTGCTCTACACGCTGCGCGTGCCCAACGGGATCATCTTCAACGGCGGATTCATTCTGGGCATCAAGGCGTTCTGCGCAGCGGTCCTCGGCGGGATCGGCAACGTGCGCGGCGCGCTGCTCGGTGGACTCTTGCTCGGCGTCATGGAGAACTACGGATCAGTACTGTTCGGCAACCAGTGGAAAGACGTCGTTGCCTTCGCTTTGCTCATCCTCGTCCTCATGTTCCGTCCGACGGGCATCCTGGGGGAGAAACTCGGGAAGGCGAGAGTATGACGACGCACTCGGTCGGCAACACAACGCCGAAGAACCCGGATCGCCGCGGCATCGGCGATGCGATCCGAAGCTGGTGGGACTCGCTACCGCGCGTTCAGCAGTGGCTGGTCGGGGTGCCGCTCATCGTCCTGCTGGCCCTGTTGCCGGTCATCAATCCACCATTGATCACCACGACCGCCACCAATTTCGGTGTTGTCATGGCAACCTTCGCGATGACCGCGTTGATTGCCATCGGCCTCAATGTGGTTGTGGGCCAAACGGGACTCCTCGACCTCGGATATGTCGGCTTCTACGCGGTGGGGGCGTACACGGTGGCGCTCATGACGAGCCCGTCCAGCCCCCTGTGGGGAAGTCCGGATCACGGTTTCTTCTCGGGTCCGTGGGCATGGCTGGCGTGTGTCCCTCTTGCCATTGTCGTCACGGGCATCACTGGCCTCATTCTCGGCACGCCGACGCTCCGTGTGCGGGGTGACTACCTCGCCATCGTGACCCTCGGCTTCGGCGAGATCGTGCGTCTGCTGGCCGACAACCTCACCGAGATCACCAACGGCGCGTCGGGTCTGCAGGGTGTGCTCTTCCCCGAGTTGCACCGGACTGCCGAGAGCCCGGACGGTGTCTTCTCCACCGCGAACAACACCTCGACCCTCAATTACGGCGTGTGGTGGTACTGGCTGGGAATTGTGGCGGTGATCATCGTGCTCATCGTCATCGGCAACCTCGAACGCAGTCGGGTCGGCCGATCGTGGGTGGCGATTCGCGAGGATGAGGATGCCGCCGAGATCATGGGCGTCCCGACCTTCAAGTACAAGCTGTGGGCATTCGTGATCGGCGCAGGCATCGGCGGATTGTCGGGCGCGGTGTACGCGGGCCAGGTCCAGTACATCGACCCCAAGGCGTTCACGGTGATCAACTCGATGTTGTTTCTCTGTGCCGTGGTTCTGGGTGGGCAGGGCAACAAACTCGGCGTCATCGCGGGTGCGTTCATCATCGTGTACCTGCCTGCTCGGGTGCAGGGCGTCGAGGTCGGTGGGCAGGCTCTGAGCGAGTTCAAGTACCTGTTCTTCGGGATTGCGCTGGTCGTCCTCATGGTCTTCCGGCCACAGGGACTTTTCCCGGCCCGTGCCCGGCTGATCACCTTCGGCCGGCAGGTCTACTCTGCGGTTCAACGCAACCCAAAGCCCGAACCGTCGGGTAGCGAGGAGGCCCACGCGTGACACACCGATCGCCCGACAACCCGGACCAGCCATTCGATCCGACTCCGGACAATGCGGAGCAACTGGCCGACGTGGAGGCCGACCCGGAAGCCACGACGGTGGTCGATCCCGCCGAGGTGATTCCGCAACTGGCAGACCCGGAGATGGTGGCCGAAGTTGTTGCGCCGCAGCGAGAGATCGCGGCGGAAGAGGGTGAGATCCTCCTGAAGGTAGAAGGGCTGACCGTCGAGTTCGGCGGCCTCGCTGCGCTCGATGACGTCAGCTTCGACATCAAACGCGGTGAGATCCTCGGGCTGATCGGCCCGAATGGCGCCGGAAAGACCACCTGCTTCAACGCGATCACCGGTGTGTACCGACCGACCAGCGGGATTGTCACATTCGACCAAGCACCATTGGGAAAACTCAAGCAGCACAAAATCACTCGACGGGGGATCGCGCGGACCTTCCAGAATGTCCGCCTCTGGGGCGAGATGACGGCGCTGGAGAACGTGTGCGTCGGGACGGATGCCCGTCACAAGACGTCGGTCTTCGGTGGCATCTTCCGGACTCCGCGGCACTACCGCGAGGAGCGGGACGCCGTCGATCGCGGAATGGCGTTGCTCGAGTTCGTCGGGATCGGGCCTCGTGCCGCGGAGAAGGCGTCGAACCTACCCTACGGCGACCAACGACGACTCGAGATCGCGCGGGCACTGGCGACCGAACCCAAGCTCTTGTGCCTGGACGAGCCGGCGGCCGGGTTCAACCCGAGCGAGAAGACGGCGTTGATGGGCCTGATCCAGAAGATCCGCGACGACGGCTACACCATTCTGCTGATCGAACACGACATGCGTTTGGTGATGGGCGTGACCGACAGGATCGTCGTGCTGGAGTTCGGGCGCAAGATCGCCGAGGGCAGTCCACGCGAGGTTCGTGACAATCCCGCGGTCGTCGCGGCTTACCTGGGAGTTCCCGATGACGAAATCGCTTGATCCGCAGGACTCCGAGAAGGGCGACGCCGTCCAGACGTCGACGTCTGCGGCGGCGGTCCTCGAGTTGACCGACGTCGTGGTCCACTACGGTCGGATCCGCGCTCTTCATGGGATCTCCTTGCATGTCAAGGAAGGCGAGCTGGTCACCCTCCTGGGCGCGAACGGCGCCGGGAAGTCCACCACCATGCGGGGAATTTCCGGGCTCAACAAGCTCAGCGCGGGTGACATCAAATTCAACGGTGAATCGATCACCCGCTTGGCGCCGCATGAGCGCGTCGCCCGCGGGATCATCCAAGTTCCCGAGGGGAGACGGATCTTTCCCGGGATGACGGTGCTGGAGAACCTCGACATGGGGTGCTACGGCAGGAGGTTCCCCAGCAAGGCGGCATACAACGATGCGCTGGAGCACGTCTTCGACGTCTTTCCCCGGTTGGGGGAACGTCGCAAGCAATACGGCGGCACGATGTCCGGCGGCGAGCAACAGATGCTCGCGATCGGTCGCGCTCTGATGGCCCGCCCGACGTTGCTACTCCTCGACGAACCGTCGATGGGTCTGGCTCCCATGGTGATTCAGCAGATCTTCCGGATCATCGCCCAGATCAACGAGAGCGGCACCACGATCCTGCTCGTCGAACAGAACGCTCAGCAGGCCCTGAGCCGGTCCGACCGCGGCTACATCCTCGAGACCGGAACGATCACCAAGGAGGGCGCGGGCAAGGACCTCCTGGTCGACGACGCCGTCCGGGAGGCGTACCTGGGTGTTGCCTGAGCGGGGTGATCCCGGGATCGGTGTGGCGAACCGTGCGGAGTGCTGTCAGGGGTCATCACTAGACTCGCAGGGGTGAGTCCAGCGACGAATGTTTCCACCGGCCCGGACAAGAAGAGCGCTCGGGGCAAGGCCGATACACAACCGGTGTTGATGCTGCTCGACGGGCATTCGTTGGCCTACCGTGCCTTCTTCGCGCTGCCCGCGGAGAACTTCCAGACCGAGACCGGCCAGCACACCAACGCGGTGTACGGCTTCACCTCGATGCTGATCAACCTGCTGCGTGACGAGGAACCCACGCATATCGCGGCAGCGTTCGATGTATCCCGCAAGACCTTCCGCTCCGACATGTACCCCGAGTACAAGGCGCAGCGCTCGAAGTCGCCGGACGAGTTCAACGGTCAGGTCGACGTGACCAAGGAGGTCCTCGATGCGCTGGGCATCCAGGTCATGGCCATCGAGGGCTACGAGGCCGACGACATCATCGCCACCCTGGCCACCGAGGCCGAGGCGCAAGGGTTCAAGGTGCTCGTCGTCACCGGTGACCGTGACTCGCTGCAACTCGTCGACGACTCGGTCACCGTGCTCTACCCGAAGAAGGGTGTGTCCGAGCTGACCCGCTTCACTCCCGAAGAGGTGGAGAAGAAGTACGGTCTGACGCCCGCGCAATATCCCGACTACGCGGCACTGCGCGGGGACCCCAGTGACAACCTGCCGGGCATTCCCGGTGTAGGGGAGAAGACCGCCTCCAAGTGGATTCGCCAGTACGGTTCGCTGGCCTCCCTCGTCGATCACGTCGACGAGGTGAAGGGCAAGGTCGGAGACGCGCTGCGGGCCAATCTCGCATCGGTGCAGACCAATCGGCAACTCACCGAACTGATTCGTGACATGCAGCTGCCGGCGGGGCCACAGGACCTGGCGCGGGTCGGCTGGGACCGTGACCGCATCCACCGGCTCTTCGACGATTTGGAATTCCGCGTCCTGCGCGATCGGCTGTTCTCCACCTTGAGCTCGGTGGTGCCCGAGGCCGAGTCGGGCTTCGACCTCGACGGTTCAGTACTCGGCGCCGGCGAGGTCGGCGAATGGCTGGCCGAGCATGCCCGCACCGGACGTGCCGGGCTGACCATCACCGCCCCGCACACCGTCGTCGGTGCCGACGTCAACGGCATCGCGATTGCCGCGGCCGACGGAGTCTCGGCATATGTGGACATCACCCAGCTCGACCCGGCCGACGAGAAGGCCCTCGGTGAGTGGCTCGGCGACACCGAGATCGCCAAGGCGCTACACGAGACCAAATGGGCCATCCACGCCCTGCGGTCGCGCGGATGGACGCTGCGCGGCGTCACCAGCGACACCGCCCTGGCGGCCTATCTCGTCCGTCCCGGGCAGCGCACCTTCAATCTCGACGACCTCGCGTTGCGGTACCTGCGGCGCGAACTACGCGCCGACGACGGCTCCGGGGATGCGCAACTGTCGTTGCTCGATGACGATGGCGGCCTGGGGGAGCAGGCCGAACATCACATGCTCGAGGCCCGAGCCGTCGCCGAACTCGCCGACGTCCTCGACACCGAACTCGACCGCATCGACTCCCGCGCGCTGCTCACCGAGATGGAACTGCCGCTGCTGTTCGTCCTCGCCGACCTCGAGGCTGCCGGGATCGCCGTCGACGTCGAGCATTTCGGTGATCTCGAGGAGGAGTTCGCCGAACGCATCCGCACCGCCGCCGAGGCCGCCTACGAGGTGATCGGGGAGCAGATCAATCTCGGCTCACCCAAGCAGTTGCAGACGGTGCTGTTCGACAAGCTCGACATGCCCAAGACCAAGAAGACCAAGACCGGCTACACCACCGATGCCGACGCCCTGCAAACCCTGTACGAGAAGACCGAGCACCCCTTCCTGGCGCACCTACTCGAACATCGTGATGCGACCCGGTTGAAGGTGACCGTCGACGGGCTGCTGAAGTCGGTGGCCGACGACGGTCGCATTCACACCACGTTCAATCAGACGGTGGCCGCGACCGGACGTCTCTCGTCGACCGAACCGAATCTGCAGAACATCCCGGTCCGCACCGACGCCGGTCGCCAGATCCGGCGTGGATTCATCGTCGGTGAGGGATTCGATGACCTGATGACCGCCGACTACAGCCAGATCGAGATGCGCATCATGGCGCATCTGTCGGAGGATGCCGGCCTCATCGAGGCGTTCAACACCGGTGAGGATCTGCACAACTTCGTCGGGTCCCGTGCGTTTGGGGTTCCCATCGACGAGGTGACCACCGAGATGCGGCATCGGGTCAAGGCGATGTCGTACGGACTTGCCTACGGGCTCAGTGCCTTTGGGCTCGCCGCCCAACTGCGCATCAGTCGTGACGAGGCCAAGGAACAGATGGAGGCCTACTTCGCCCGGTTCGGCGGGGTGCGTGACTACCTCCGCGACGTCGTCGCCGAGGCACGTCGCAACGAATACACCGCGACCCTGTTCGGGCGTCGCCGCTACCTGCCCGACCTCAACAGCGACAATTGGCAGCGACGCCAATCGGCGGAGCGGATGGCCCTCAACGCGCCCATCCAGGGCACCGCCGCCGACATCATCAAGGTGGCGATGATCAACGTGCACAAGCGGCTCGCGGCCGAGGGGTTGCGGTCGCGGATGCTGCTGCAGGTGCATGACGAACTCGTCGTCGAGGTCGTCGACGCCGAACGCGAGCAGGTCGAGACGGCCGTCCGCGAAGAGATGGGTTCGGCGATCACCCTGTCGGTGCCACTGGAGGTGTCGGTCGGTTACGGCCGGTCCTGGGACGACGCCGCGCACTGAGGCTGACTTCTTGAGAATGAACGGCTACGACGAACCACCGCGGCAACGATCACCCTGGGTGATCCCCGTGATCGTGGGACTGGTGGTCGGGGTGATCGTCGTCGGTGCGGTCATTGTCGGAGTGAAATTATCTCGGGGACAATGGAACTCGGTGGGCGCCGACTCGGGTTCGGGATCGACCACGAGTACCGTCGTGATCACCGAGACCGCCCCTGCGACACCCACCAGCACCACCATCGAGACCACCGCACCGTCGCCTACCGACGGCCCGGACAGTTCCGATGACGGCCCAGACGATTCCGGCGGTACGAACGGCGACGGAACCGGCGCACCGGACCTGCCCGTGCCGCCGATCGCCGACACCGAGTGGTACGCACAATTCGGCGCCTTCGATGACTACGGTGGCGCCGAGTCCGTCCGCGACGAACACTACGGTTCGCTGATCCTGCCGGGTGAGATGGTGGGGTCGTCGAGCCGTTACGTGGTGGCCCGGCCGACCCGGTCCCGCAGTGACGCGGAGGACGTGTGCGCGCAGTTCTCCGACGGCGCGTGCATCGTCAAACACCGGAGATGACATTGGGCCTGGTTGACGAGAGGTTCGCCGACGCCGATCAGACCAGTTCGCGTTCCAATCCGGAGATCACCAGGTCGACGGCGAAGGCGAACGACGAGTCGGCGCGTGCGACCCCCGTCGGGGCCGACCGGGCGGCGCGGGCCAGAGTTGAATCATCGGGAAGTTCGGAGACCGCCCAGACCTCTTCCGGCGCCGCGAGGTCGAGGGCGGAACCGAGTGCGACCGTATCGAGCAAGGTGATGATGTCGATGATCCGGTCGAGGTGAAAACCCGATCCGAAGAGTTTGTCGGCGAGCCGGTCGTAGCCCTCGAGTACCTCGGGTGCCCTGACCGTCTGCGCCGTCAGCGCACGCACCAACTCGGGGTGGGCGCCAAAGGCGTTCCGGTAGCTGATGAGCCACTGCCGGACGGTCTCGGTCCACGGAAGTGACCAGTCGACGTGTTCGGCGAGTTCGGCGGCCACCGACCCACGGATGAGTTCCAGAAGGTATTCCCGGCTCGGGATGTGGTGATACAGCGACGACACCGCGACACCGAGATCTTTGGCGATGCCCGGCATGGTGAACGAGCCGCGATCATCGAGAGCCGCGAGTGCGGCCCGCGCAATCGAGCCCGGGTCGAGGAGTGGGGACTTGGGACGTACCACGCCTCCACCCTAGGGCCTGTCCCCGAGGTGCCGTCGTCAGACGGACACCGCCTGGTGGGTCGGCTGCCCGTCGACCATGGTGAGGACGATCGGGGCGTCGGCGACCTCGTCGGCCGGTGCGGTCAGGGGATCGACGGCGAACGCGGTCAGGTCGGCACGCGCACCGACGGAGATTCGGCCGGCGTCGGTGGAGCCCTGTGCGCGCGCCGCGTGGATGGTGTAGCCCTCCAGGGCCATCCGCGCGGTCAACCCCTGGGAGGCGAGAACGGGTGACTCGTCGTGATGCCCGGCTCGCCGCCGGAGCCGAGCATCGGCCATGATCGATCGCGCATCGAACGGTGCCACCGGCCAGTCCGATCCCAGGGCCAGGATGGCCCCGGCATCTCGAATGTCGCGGGTCCGGAACGCCCGACCGGCACGTTCGGCGCCCAGCCGCTGGGACCAGTTGTCGGTGTGATCAGCCCGGGTGTAATGCGTACAGTGCGTGGGCTGCATGCTCGCGACCACCCCGTCACGGGCGAACCGATCCACGAGGTCATCGGGCAACGTCTCGATGTGTTCGATCCGATGGCGGGCACCCGACGGGGTGGGGCCGAGACCGGCCAGACTGTCGAGGGCGTAGCGGATCCCTGCGTCCCCGATGGCATGAGTGACTGTCGGAACTCCGCGCTCGGCGAGATAGCGCACCGCGTGGCGGTACTCGGCCGGATCCGGCCACAAGGGTGCCGTCGACTCGCCGTGGGAGTCCGCGCGATCCAGCCACGCCGTGCCGTTGTCGATGGTGCCGTCGATCATGAACTTCACACCGTCGACCGCCCACCGTCGTCCGCCGGTCCGCTGCAGGTCGATGATGTGGTCGAGTTGGTCGTTCGCGAAACCCGGCATGCAGAACGGTGCGAATCGCAACCGAAGGGGTAGGTCGGCGGCATCCTCCAACGAGCTGACCAGGTTTCCGCTGTCGGCCTCGAAGTCCATTGCATTGCCGGCGGTGATCCCGGCGGCGGCCATCCCGGCGAGCACCTCACGCAGGCGCCGTCGACGATCCGACGCGGTGTCGGACGGCAACACGGCGCCGACCACCTCGATGGCTTCGAGTTCGAGCAGCAGTCCCGTGGGCACATCGTCGCTGCAGACGATCTCGGCGTTGCCCGCGAAGTCGCGTGGCCCGGTGACACCCGCGGCCCGCAGTGCCGCAGGGCCGGCGAGTGCCGAGTGGGCGTCGAAGAGGTACAGCAGGACCGGAACCTGATCCCCGAGGGCGGACACGATCGGGGCGTTGGTCACCGGGCCACCCCGGAAGATATTGGGATCGAGTCCCCAACCGCGAACCCAGCCGTCGACGGGGCGGGCGGCGCGCAGCGCGAGTATCAACTCGTCGATGCTGGTGGTCCCGGACAGGTCGATACCCGCCTTCATGTCGATCCCCAGGACGGGATGGATGTGCCCGTCGATGAGACCCGGTGTCAGCGGGGCATTTCCGAGATCGATGACCTCCGTGGACGGGGAGATGACCGATCTCATGTCGTCGCGGTCGCCGACCGCGCGGATGACGCCGTCGGAGATGGCCACGGCCGAAGCCGGGCGATCGGTGGTCATGGTGTGGACGGTGCCGGCGAAGACGATCGTGTCGGCGTGAGAGGTCATGAGTGCGTTCCTTGTCGGTGGTGTGCTCAGCGTTCGGCCGCGGCGTTCGGATCGTCGTAGAGACCGCCGATCCGCCGATACGTCGCGGGTCGTTTGATCCGGAAGTAGTGGGCCGCAACGGCCCCGCCGATCAAGACGATGCCGACCACACCGACCAGCGTGGTGTTGACGGCCAGGCCGTATCCGGTCAGCAGATCGATCTTGTCGACGAGCACCACCAGTCCGGTGCCCAGCATGATCGTGGCGGCGACACCCGCGCTGACCCCGACCCGTTCGACGCGTACCGCCTTCTTGCGGATGAAATAGCACACGACGGCAACGGACGTGATGACCTGAAGGGCGATGATCCCGACCACGCCGGGGGTGTTCACCAACAGGAGCAACTGGTAGTACGGATCGGCCCCGGCGATCGCGAGTCCGCCGACGACGACGATCGCGAACACGGTCTGCAGGGCGCCCGCGCGGGCCGGGGATTTGAACGTGGGGTGCGTGCGGTCGAGAACGCGGGGCAGGACGCCGTCGCGGGCCAGGGAGTACGTGTAGCGATTGATCGCATTGTGAAAGGCGATCTGTGACGCGAGTGCGCTGGTCACGATGAGCACGGACATGACATCGGTTGCCCATGTGCCGACGTAGGTCGTCATCGCCGAAAAGAACAGTCCGGCAACGTCATCGACTGCTGCCTGCTGGACCTGATCGGAGCCGAATGCCTGCGTGATCGACCAGACGACGAAGCAGTAGAACACCGCCATGAAGGCGACCGCCCAGTAGGTGGCCCGGGGGATGGTGCGGTCGGGGTTCCTGGCCTCGGAGCGGTAGAGCGCGGTCGATTCGAATCCCATGAAGGCGGCGAAGGCGAATGCGAGAACGCCGGCCATACCGGGTGCGAACACGGCTTTCGGTGTGAAGGACACGGCATCGATTCCATGGGCGCCGCCCTGTACCAGGATGGCCACCGCGAGCACGGCGAGGATGCCGCTCTCCAAGGTCAGCAGCACGCCGAGGAACTTGGCGCCGACGTCGATGCCCCGACGTCCGACAAACCAGACGATCGCGATCGCTGCCAACGCCAGCACCGGCCACGCCACGTGAACCCCGAACAACCTCTGCAGCGCGTCCTGGGTCTGAACCGCCATCAGTCCGTACACGCCGATCTGCAGCGCGTTGTAGGCGACGACGGCCAGGAACCCGGCCGCGAGTCCGGTGGATCGTCCCAGGCCGAGGGTGATGTAGGAGTAGAACGCGCCCTTACCGCCGGTGTGCCGGGTCATGGCCATGAAGGCGACGGCGAACACCGCGAAAGCGACCCCGGCGGCCAGCTAGGCCACCGGGGCACCGACGCCGCCGATCGCCAGGCCCAGGGGGGCCACGCCGGCCATGACGGTCAGGGGTGCCGCGGCGGCGACCACCATGAACGCGATGGCCGAGGCCCCCAGAGCGTTCTGTTTGAGGTCGACGCCGGCGGGAGGTGCGGAATCGACACCGATTCCGACCGAACTGGTGGGGGGAATGATGGAAGTCCGTGTCATGAAATAACTTTCGGCGTGGGCTGTGCTGAGTGATTCGGGACCGCTGCGCCGGGGCCGCCGTAACCGAATGATATTCGGTTAGAACAATGTGACCCATGCCCCGCAGTGCTGTCAAGACTCTTGGGAAGATTCGGAGATGACGAAATCGCAAGCCGTGAGAATCGGTGTCATGGACGGCGACGGCATCGGGCCGGAGATCGTGCCGGTCGCGGTGGCCGTCGCCGATGCCGCGGCGGCGCATGAGGGATTCGAATTCAATTGGCTGTCCTTGTCATTGGGGCGAGAGGCGATCGAGTCCCACAACACCCCGATACCCCAACAGACCCTTGACGCTCTGGACGGACTCGACATCTGGGTACTCGGCCCACATGATTCGGCGGGTTACCCCGAACGCTTCGCCGGCGATCTGACGCCCGGCGCGGTGATCCGGAAACGCTACGGCCTCTACGCCAACCTGCGCCCGTGCCGCGGGTTGCCCGGGGTGGGTGCGCTGGCACCCGACATCGACGTCGTCATCGCCAGGGAGAACTCCGAAGGGCTCTACGCCGACCGCAATATGGTGGTCGGGTCGGGGGAATTCATGCCGACCCCGGACATCGCGTTGGCGGTCGGGGTGATCACGCGGGCCGCCACCGAACGCATCGCACGGCAGGCGTGTGAGTTGGCGATGGGGCGGTCGGGGCGGCTGACGATCGTGCACAAGGCCAACGTGCTCACTCTGACGACCGGGCTGTTCCGCGACGTGTGCCGGGAGGTCGCCGCCGGATACCCCGACCTGACGGTGACCGACGCGCACGTCGACGCCATGGCCGCCCTGCTGGTGCGCCGGCCCGGCGACTTCGACGTGATCGTCACCGAGAATCTGTTCGGCGATATCCTGTCCGACCTCGCCGGTGAACTCGCCGGGTCGCTCGGCATGGCCGGCTCGATCAACTGCTCGGACACCGTCGTGATGGCGCAGGCATCGCACGGCGCGGCGCCCGACATCGCCGGGCGCGGTGTCGCCAACCCGATCGCGATCATCAATTCCACCGTGATGGCGCTGCGGTGGTACGGCAGACGCAGTGGTGAGGAGCGGTTGAGCCGCGCCGCCGACGCCATCGATGCGGCGGTCGCGTCCACGCTCGCCGACGGCGTGTGCACTCCCGATCTGGGTGGTGCGGCGACTACGGCGCAGGTGGGCGAGCGAGTGATCGCTCACCTGGACGGTCAGATCGGCTCAGCCGGTTAATCTTTCGTAACCAACCGGTGAAGTGGGCGTTCAGGCAGTAAGTTCAGACGCGAGGGGACATGGCAGTTTCGATTGGTTCAAACCTGCTCCGATGTCGGGGCGTGAAGGGGATGTGTGATGCGCGAGCGTTCAATCCGATCAGCGGCGATGAGGCTGCCGGGGATTCTCACGTTGCTAATGGCGGTGATCGCGCTGGTGGTGGCGGGTTGCTCGAACGACGAGTCGACCGAGGGGAGCGGCGGTACCACCGCAATCCAACCCATCACCGTCGACGTCGCGAAGCAGGCCGACATCGCAGCGCTGCTGCCCGCCGAGATCGCACAGTCCGGACAGCTGATCGTCGGCGTGAATGTGCCGTACGCCCCGAATGAGTTCAAGGACAGCAGCGGTCAGATCATCGGCTTCGACGTCGACCTGATGAACGCCATCAGCAAGGTCCTCGGCGTCACCCCGGTCTACAAGGAGGCCGACTTCGACAAGATCATTCCGTCGATCCAGGCAGGAACCTTCAACATCGGTATGTCGTCGTTCACCGACAACCTCGAGCGGCAGCAACAGGTCGACTTCGTCACCTACTTCAATGCCGGCACTCAGTGGGCGCAGCAGGCCGGTGGGAACATCGACCCGAACAACGCCTGCGGCAAGAAGGTTGCCGTGCAAGCCACCACGGTGCAGGACACCGATGAGATCCCGGCGAAGAGCAAGGCATGCACCGATGCGGGTAAGCCGGCCATCGAGAAGGTGAAGTTCACCGATCAGTCCGAGGCGACCAACGCCCTCGTGCTTGGCCGGGTGGACGCCATGTCGGCGGACTCACCGGTCACCGCGTATGCGATCAAGCAGGCCGGCGGCAAGATCGAGGCGGCCGGAGAGGTCTTCGATTCGGCGCCGTACGGGTATCCGATCGCCAAGGGATCGCAGCTCGCTCAGGCTGTCCAGAAGGCCGTTCAGTACCTGATCGACAACGGCCAGTACAAGACCATCACCGAGCATTGGGGAGTGCAGGCCGGAGCCATCCCGACCGCGGTCATCAACGGCGCAACGAGCTGACCGGGGTGAGCTCACCGGCAACCGGTCCGATCGGTGTGGGTTCTGACGATTCGTCAGGACCCGCACCGATCAAGGCGGTACCACTCAAGCATCCGGGGCAGTGGGTTGCCGCGGCGATCGTCCTCGTCCTGCTGTTCTTGTTCGTCTACGGCGCCGCCACCAACAGTGCCTACGGATGGAGCACCTACGCGAAGTACCTCTTCGACACCCGCATCCTCGAAGGTGTCGGGTACACCCTCGCGTTGACCGTGCTGTCGATGGTGATCGCCATCGTGCTCGGCGTGTTGCTGGCGGTCATGAGACTGTCGCCGAACCTTGTTCTGCGGTCGGTGTCCTGGGTGTATCTCTGGATCTTCCGCGGCACGCCGGTGTACGTGCAGTTGGTGTTCTGGGGGCTCTTCCCGGCGCTGTACAAACAGATCGATCTCGGAATCCCGTTCGTCTACCAGTTCGCCCACTTCGACATCCAGTCACTCAACGCGGCATTCACCTTCGCGATGATCGGTCTGGCGCTCAACGAATCCGCCTACATGGCAGAGATCGTGCGCGCCGGTATCTCCTCGGTGGGCGAGGGGCAGACCGAGGCCTCGGTGGCGCTGGGGATGTCGTGGACCCAGACGATGCGGCGCACGGTGCTCCCTCAGGCCATGCGGGTCATCATCCCGCCGACCGGCAACGAGGTCATCAGCATGCTGAAGACCACCAGCCTGGTGACCGCCGTTCCGTTCAGCCTCGAGCTCTACGGCGTCGCGCACGATATTTCGGGTGTGAATTTCGAGCCGATTCCACTCCTGCTGGTCGCCTCGAGCTGGTATCTCGCGGTCACCAGCATTTTGATGGTCGGCCAGTTCTATCTCGAGCGTTACTACGCGAGAGGTGCCTCGAGGCAACTCACGGCCCGGCAGTTGAAGGCAATGGCGGCAGCGCAGAACAAGGTCGTCGTCGATGAGGAGAGCGATGAGCGTCGGTGACGTGAAGACGCAGCCCATGGTGCTGGCGGACCGCGTGTGCAAGAGTTTTGGGACTCTCCAGGTGCTCAAGGGCATCACTCTGGAGGTCGCGAAGGGCGAGGTCCTCTGCCTGATCGGCCCGTCCGGTTCGGGCAAGTCGACCTTCCTGCGCTGCGTCAATCACCTCGAGGTGGTCAACGCCGGACGCCTGTACGTCGACGGTGACCTCATCGGCTATCGGGAGCGTGGCGACAAACTCTACGAGATGAGCCCGAAGGATGCGGCCAAGCAACGTCGGGACATCGGGATGGTGTTTCAGCACTTCAACCTGTTCCCGCATCGGACGGCGCTGGAGAACGTGATCGAGGCGCCGACGCAGGTCAAGAAGCAGTCCAAGGACAAGGCCATCGCGAGGGCAAAAGAGCTACTCGACCGGGTGGGGTTGGCGGACAAGGCCGACACCTACCCGGCGCAACTGTCCGGTGGCCAGCAGCAACGTGTGGCGATCGCACGGGCGCTCGCAATGGACCCGAAACTGATGCTCTTCGACGAGCCCACCTCGGCGCTCGATCCCGAACTGGTAGGCGAGGTGCTCGGGGTGATGCGTGAACTCGCGGCATCGGGGATGACGATGGTTGTGGTCACCCACGAGATGGGTTTCGCCCGTGAGGTTGCCGATCAACTCGTCTTCATGGACGGTGGCGTCGTCGTCGAAAAGGGTGTTCCGCGTGAGGTTCTCGGAAATCCACAGCATGAACGGACAAAGGGTTTCCTGTCGAAGCTGTTATAAGAAATGGGTTGATTTCCATAACCGGGGAAGAGTGGCCGGGAAGCCCTGTTCCTTCGTTTGAATAACTATGTGCAGTACATTCTTTGGTGGTAAATGAGGGTGAACCGCCACCATTGTTCATGACTCTTCGCTACCGTGTTGATCGCGCTGATCGTCGCTTTTCTGCGCCTGGCGCGTCCACACGGAGGTAGATCATGCCACTCGAAACGGGTGCTGAATTCGCAGGCTATCGGGTCGTGCGTGCGCTGGGGTCGGGCGGGATGGGGGACGTCTACCTTGTCGAACATCCCCACCTGGGCCGGTTGGAGGCACTGAAACTCATATCTGCGCGTGGCGATGAGTCTTTCCAGCAGCGGTTCACCCGCGAGGCGCAAACGGCAGCATCTCTCAAACATCCCAGCATCGTCACCATCTATCACTACGGGGTTACCGACCAGGTTCCCTGGTTCACCATGGAATATATTGCAGGGGAGGATCTTTCACGTCATCAGCCGCTGCGTCCAGGCGACATCGGCACGATAGTCACGGCCACCGCGTCGGCGTTGGACTACGCGCACCAGCGAGATGTCGTTCACCGCGACGTCAAGCCGGGCAACATCATGATCACCCGCGACGGTCCGGGCACCGCGATCGAGCAGGTGACGCTGCTCGATTTCGGTATCGCCCGCCTCATCACCTCCAGCGCCCACTTGACAGCGACAGCCGCCTTTATCGGCACCCTGCACTACGTCGCACCGGAAATCCTCGACGGGAGTTCAGCCTCCGGCCGCTCTGATCAATACGCGTTGGGATGCACGGTTTTCGAGCTCTTGGCCGGACACCCCCCATTTGCCGGGGAACATCCCGGGGCCATCATGGCTGCGCACTGGAACTCGCCGCCGCCGCGATTGAGCGATGTGATTGCCGATTTTGCGCCTCTCGACGCTGCATTGGCCAGGGCGATGGCGAAGCGGCCGCCAGACCGCTACGCGTCATGTGGTGAATTCGCCGACGACATCCGAACCGGCCTCGCCCGACTGAACCCGAGCGTCCGTGACGCGACGACGGTCGTACGGCAGATCGGAGTCGCCGCGGTTGCGCCGATGGCCTCAGAAGCGACGTCGGCAACTCAGATTGTCTCGCGGCCCGCTCCGAGTAGTCGCCCCGTAACCGCTCCCCGGGTGGCGCCGCCGATCTCGAACCCTGGCATGCCGCCGATCTCGAACCCTGGCATGTCACCACTCTCGAATCCTGGAATGATCGACCCGAGGGGCAATTCCCCGTTCGCCAATTCCCCGTTCGGGCCGCCGAATCCGGCGAGCGGAGCGGTGTCCGGCGAATCGGGTCGCCCCACCGACGCACGTCGGGCGAGGCGTCGGCGAGTCATGATGATCGGCGTCCCGGTACTGGTCCTTCTCGTGGTCGCTGCGGTGGTGGCGGGGCTGGTCCTGTGGCCCGACGGCGAGTCGTCCGCTGACTCGATCGCCGGCGCGAATGCCGCACCCGTCGAACCAACACGTGTGTCCGAGATCATCCAGGTGTCGTTGGACGGGGTGCCGGTGGCGCACAACGCCTCTGACTCCACGCTGGACCCGGCGGGCGATGGGAAGGCGGTCTGCGGCTCATCGACGAAACTGGCGCTCATGGCGCCGTTGAGCGGGGCCCGCGCCGAAACCGCCAGTACCCTGCCGAACAGTGTTCGGATGGCGATCGATGCGCATAACTCGGCGAACCCCGAATGCCAGGTGGGCATCGCCCAGTTCGACACGCAGGCATCGGCCGACACCGCTGCCCGGGTGGCTCAGACCGCCGCCGCCGATCCGTCGATCATCGGCCTGATCGGCCCGTGGTCATCTGCAGAGTCTGCGGCGACGGGCCCTGTACTTGCGCCGGTGGGGCTTGCATTTGCGAGCCCGTCGGCAACGAGAAGCGTGCTCCTCGAGCAGAACTGGGGCAACTTCTTCATGGGCGCCGCGTACGAGGGGGTCCTCAACCGGGCAATCGCCCTCTATCTCCGGGGCGAGGGGTACCGCCGCGTATGTGTGGTCAGTGACGACGACGCGTACACCGCCGCCGCGGCGCGGATGTTCGCATCGAACCTCGGTGCCGCGGCCGACAACTCCTGTGTGATCACCGTGCCGGTGGGTAGTGAACAGTTTCCACAGCAGGTGCAGCAGGTCAAGAGTCAGGCACCAGACGCCGTCTTCTACCTCGGAGTGACCGACGAGGCGGCGCCATTCGTCGATCAACTACGCTCCGCGGGCCTGGCGGCGCCGATCTACGCCGGCGGCGACGGAGTGGTGAACCGATCGTTCTTCGCCATCACCGGACCGCAGGGATCGGGGGTACGCCTCACCTGTGAATGTGGCCCGGCCGCACCCGCATTCGTCAGTGAATACCGGGAGCGATATGGGCGGGAACCGCACTTCTTCGCCGCCGAGAGCTACGATCTGACGGCCATCATGCTCAAGGCGATCGATTCCGGGGTTCGTGACCGCGCGAGGATGGTGAACTTTCTGCGCAACTTTCACGGCGCCGGGATGGCCCGCGATTACGAATGGTTGGGCACCGGTGCGTTATCGCAGCCCACCGCGTGGATTTACCAGATCAGGTGAGGTGTGACCGGGATCAGTCGGGCTTCGTGCAGCAGAAGATCGCTGTACCCGGAAAGTAGCTGCCGCGCAACGGACTCCACTGTCCCCATTCGCGTTCCAGGTCGTCGGGCCACTCGGGTTCCACGATGTCGTCGAGAATCATTCCAGCCGAACGGATCTCGCGGACTCGATCACCGATCGTCCGATGATGCTCGACATAGGTGATCGTGCCGTCTGCGTCGACCTCCGAGTACGGCGTCCGGTTGAAGTAGGGGATGGCCACGGTCAGACCGTCCGGGCCGGGGTCGTCGGGGAACATCCAGCGCATCGGGTGATTGATCGAAAAGACCCACCGCCCACCGGGAATGAGGATGCGGGCGACCTCGGCCATCACGGTCGCGGAGTCGGCGACGAAGGGGACGGCCCCGAACGAGGAGAAGGCGATGTCGAACGAGGTGTCGGCAAAGGGCAGCGATTCGGCGTTGGCCTGAACCAGCGGCACCCGTTGCTCGCCGAATAGTTCCATCGCGGCGATGCCGTAGCCGAGCATGCCGCGGGACAGATCGGTGGCCACGACCTGTGCGCCGCGGGTCGCGAGCCATCGCGAGCACGGCGCCGAACCGCATCCCACTTCCAGGATGGTGCGTCCCCGAACGTCGCCGAGGAGGTGCGCATCGGCCTCGCGCAGATTCTCCGGACACCACACGAAGTCGCCGCCGGCGACGTCGGCACCGAGGAAATCCCCGTGCTCGCGGTGATACTCACGGCTTTCCAGATCCCACCACGAGCGGTTGGCCCGCTCGCTGACCGCCGAACCGATGTCGCCGAGGACCCGCGGTTGGTGCGGTGAATCGGGCGTCGACGGATCAGGAGAGTTCACGCAGCGAGTGTAGAGCGGGCCCGTCCCGGACGGTTATGCAATCAACTCGTAGAAGCGGAACAACGAGAAGTCATCGATCGGCAGGACTGCCATGTCGCCGAATCCGGCCTCCACCGCGTAGGTGCGCAGCGTCTCGGGTCGCATCACCGTGCCGGTGGCCGCCGACGGCGTCGACGACATGCCGTCCGGCAGGCAGATGAACAGCGAGAAGCCGTACATCAGGCGGTCGACCTCGGAGGCCGGCCCGGCGAACGCGGGGGAGACGGCCTCGTCCATGACGATCATCGAACCGCCGGGCGCGAGTGCCTCGCGCACCGCGCGGAGGACATCCACCGGACGCGGCATGTCGTGGACGCACTCGAAGGCAAACGCCAGATCGAACGGCTCGGCGTCGGCGAGGGTCGCGGCGTCGGCGAGTTCGAAGCGAACCCGTGCGGCCACACCGGCCTCGTCGGCATTGCCGCGGGCCGCGTCCACCGATTTCTCGTCGATGTCGAGGCCGACGAGGGTGGCCTCCGGGTAGGCGGTCGCCAGCGCGATCGTCGACCACCCGAAACCGCATCCGATGTCGGCGACGCGGGCACCCGGGCGGCGCAGCCGCCGGTCCACCTCGGGGACCGACGCCAACGCCGGCGCCAGCGCGCGCTCGAACCAGGGACGGTTCAGCGCCGACTGGCACTCCCGTGCGTCGACGCCGAACCGATGCCAGCTGACGCCGCCACCGCCGCGGTAGGCGTCGAGGAGTTCGGGGAGGCGGCCGAAGGCGGCAGCGAAGATCCGGGGCAGTTCCCCGAGATAGGCGAGACTGTGTCGGTCGAGCAGGACCTCCGCAGCGCCCGGTGACAGGGCGAATCGCGGCGGCGTGGTCTCGAGGCCGACGCTCACCAGCGCGTAGGCGGCCTGCATCTCCAGCCACTCGCGGGCGTAACGCGGATCAGTGCCTGTACGTCGTGCCAGATCGTCCGAGGTCGTCGGGCCGTGGTTGGCAAGCTCGGCGTACCAGCCCATCCGTTCCCCGATGTACACGCTCATGAACTCCGAGACGTGCAGGGCATCGGCGAAGAGTCGTTCGGCGACGGAGTCGGCGTCGGCCATCGCGAGGTTGTCAGCGGTGGGCGCATCGAGGGGACTGGGGTCGGTCATGGTCCCAGAGTCCGCTTGCCGCCACCGATAGTCGACCGTTTTGTCCGATCGATATACGACTCAGCAGGAGCAGATCGACTCAGCAGGCCCGACCGCCGACGATGTGCTCGGAGACCGTGTCGGGATCCCAGCGGCGCAGCGCGGTGATCGTGGCCGGTGCGTCCGGCGGCGCCGCGGCCGCGCCGAGAACACGCAGGACCTCCGGTACCGCGTCCACCTCGACGCGACGGGCCAGTGTCACGTGCGGCGTCCAGCGGCCCGGCCGGCAATGCTCGAACAGAGCAGACTCATGCCCGTCCGACGTCGCGTACTCGGCACCGAGCCGAACGATCGCCGAGTGCGCCGACAGCAGTTCCGTCCTCGGCACCACCAGGCGGGCGATGACGCGTCGGTGCCCGTCGCCGAAGACCACGATGCCGCCGAGCGACACCGGAAACGGCAGTCGCATCGCCACCGTGGACAGGGCCGGGTCGATGCCGGACGCGATGTGACCGGCGGCGATGGCGGTGATGTGCGGGCGATTGGTCGACGACCGGATCGAGGCCTGATTGGGTAGTCCGGCGTCGGCCAGGTCGGCCCATTGGTGCCGGATCCGCTGGTCAGAGACGTCGTCGAGGAGGAATTCCACCGAGTGCGCCACCGTTGCACCTCTCGTCGTGTCCGAGGTCTTCGGTGACCGTCGGCGTCGCGGAGGGCATTTGCCCAGCACAACGCCCCTGGAGTACCCTGATCGACGCGCGTGTGCTGAATCTCGCGCGGTTGCGTGTGCCCTCAGACAGGGCACGCCCCCCAGCACGACAAACTGTACCTACTACATACCTGTCCGGAGCAACTCACCAATATGCCGTCCTCCACCATCACCTCGCCGCAAGTAGCCGTCAACGACATCGGCTCGGCTGAGGACTTTCTCGCCGCCATCGACTCCACGATCAAGTACTTCAACGATGGCGACATCGTCGAAGGCACCATCGTCAAGGTCGACCGCGACGAGGTTCTGCTCGACATCGGTTACAAGACCGAAGGCGTGATCCCCTCACGCGAACTCTCGATCAAGCACGACGTCGACCCCAATGAGGTCGTCAACGTCGGCGACGAGGTCGAGGCCCTGGTTCTGACCAAGGAAGACAAAGAGGGTCGGCTGATCCTGTCCAAGAAGCGCGCACAGTACGAGCGCGCCTGGGGCACGATCGAGGAGCTCAAGGAGAAGGACGAGGCCGTCAAGGGCACCGTCATCGAGGTCGTCAAGGGCGGCCTGATCCTCGACATCGGCCTACGTGGCTTCCTCCCGGCATCGCTGGTGGAGATGCGTCGCGTGCGCGATCTGCAGCCGTACATCGGCAAGGAGATCGAGGCCAAGATCATCGAGCTCGACAAGAACCGCAACAACGTGGTGCTCTCGCGTCGTGCGTGGCTCGAGCAGACCCAGTCCGAGGTTCGCAGCGAGTTCCTGCACCAGCTGCAGAAGGGCCAGGTCCGCAAGGGCGTCGTGTCCTCGATCGTCAACTTCGGTGCGTTCGTCGATCTCGGCGGCGTCGACGGTCTGGTGCACGTCTCCGAGCTGTCCTGGAAGCACATCGATCATCCGTCCGAGGTTGTCACCGTCGGTGACGAGGTCACCGTCGAGGTTCTCGACGTCGATCTCGACCGTGAGCGGGTCTCGTTGTCGCTCAAGGCGACTCAGGAAGATCCGTGGCGTCAGTTCGCCCGTACCCACGCGATCGGTCAGATCGTTCCGGGCAAGGTCACCAAGCTGGTGCCGTTCGGTGCATTCGTCCGCGTCGACGAGGGCATCGAGGGCCTGGTGCACATCTCCGAGCTGGCCGAGCGCCACGTCGAGGTCCCGGACCAGGTTGTCGCCGTCGGCGACGACGCGATGGTCAAGGTCATCGACATCGACCTCGAGCGTCGCCGGATCTCGCTGAGCCTCAAGCAGGCCAACGAGGATTACACCGAGGAGTTCGACCCGTCGAAGTACGGCATGGCCGACAGCTACGACGAGCAGGGCAACTACATCTTCCCCGAGGGCTTCGACGCCGAGACCAACGAATGGCTCGAAGGCTTCGAGAAGCAGCGTGAGGCATGGGAGGCCCGGTACGCCGAGGCCGAGCGTCGCCACAAGATGCACACCGCCCAGATCGAGAAGTTCGCCGCTGCTGCGGCCGAGGCCGAGAAGGCCCCGTCGGACTACTCGTCGGCATCGGAGAGCCGTAGCGCGTCGACCTCGTCGTCGTCCTCGTCCTCGTCGTCGGCCGGTGGTTCACTGGCCAGCGACGAGCAGCTCGCCGCGCTTCGCGAGAAGCTGTCGGGCAACGCCTGATCGTGCCCTGACGTAAGTCAACTGAACTCCCCGGCCCCGCGAACGATTGCTACAGCAGGGCTTCATCAAGGG